>NZ_SZVX01000014.1:0-127711 GCF_007210685.1 Dickeya sp. ws52 | reverse complement strand
CGTGAATGGGATGCGCATGGGCAACTGGCGGGCGTTATCTACCCGGACGGCCGCCGGGATACGCTGCGCTGGAATGAGCGTGGTCAGTTACAGGCGTGGCGCGATGCGCAGAACAGCGAGGTACGCTGGCAGTATAACGCGCTGGGCCAGCCGGTGAGTGTGACAGACCGGCTCCGCCGGGTAAAACGCTGGCATTATGACGTGCGTGGGCAGTTGCTGCGGCTGGAGAACGGTAACGGTGCGGAATACCGCTTTGGGTATGATGCGGCAGGTCGCCTGGTGAGCGAGCGACGGGTGGACGGTGTTGAACTGACGTTCCGCTATGACGAGGCGGGCTACCTTTGCCAGCGATCGCAGCGTGGTCAGGCGGCGAATGATGAAGCCATACCGCACGTTTACCAGCATGATGTTGCCGGGCAACTGGTTCGCCGCGCCCATGCCCATGCCGTGTTTCATTATCAGCATGATGACCGGGGACGGCTGGTTTCGCTGAAACGCGAGCCCAGTGAAGCGGGTCTTGCGCTGGGTATCAGCGCGGATGAGGTCAGGCTGAGTTATGATGCGGCGGGCTATCTGTCGGGTGAGCACGGCAGTGGGGGCGACATTGCCTACCGGCGGGATGCGCTGGGGAATGTGAGCACCCTGTCACTGCCGGATGGCGACGAACTGCACTGGCTGCGTTACGGTTCAGGGCATGTCAGCGCGGTGAAATTCAATCATCAGGTGGTGAGTGAGTTTACCCGTGACCGGCTGCATCGGGAGATAACGCGCACACAGGGACGACGCGAGCAGCAACGAACGTATGACCGTCTGGGCCGTCTGACGTCACAGCGTAGCGCGTTGTGGGAAGTGGCGGAGCCGGAGCAGCGGATACTATCACGGGCGCTGAGCTATACGGCATCCGGTGAACTGGCTTCGGTCAGGGATAGCCTGCGGGGTGACGTCGAGTACGATTACGATGCCGAAGGGCGTCTGGTGAAACGGGCAGATGTACACTGGCAGGTTCACCACCGGGCGTACGGGTATGATGGAGCCGATAACCTGCGGGATGCGGAAGACCGGCATGGTATCTTTCCGTTAGCCGATAACCGGCTGCTGCACTGGCGCAATCTGTGGAACCAGTATGATGGTCAGGGTAACCTGACGCGGCGGCGTGAAGGCGCAACAGAGCAGTATTATCAGTATGATGCGGATAACCGTCTGGTCGCGGCGCGTGGCCGGGGGCCGCAGGGCGAGTTCGTGGCGCGATATGGCTATGACGCGCTGGGAAGGCGAACCGGTAAAACGGTGACCTGGTGTGAGAGCGGGGAGCAGGAAGAGACCCACTTTCTGTGGGAAGGCTACCGATTGTTGCAGGTCAGGCAGCCTGACCGGAAAGAGAGCTACGTGTATGACCCGACGGTATGGTGGTCGCCGTTAGCACGTATCACACAGCAATCAGGATCGCGTGAGGGCGATATCCGCTGGTTCATCACGGACCTGAATGGTGCCCCGCTGGAGATGACGGATGCGGACGGCTCGGTCCGCTGGAGCGGTGACTATGGCAGCTTTGGCCGGCTGCTCGGGCAGACACAGGACAGTGAAGGACTGCGCGACGGCAAGACAGTGGAGCCGCAGCCGCTACGTTACGCGGGGCAGTACGCGGATGACGAAACCGGGCTGCACTACAACCTGTTCCGCTATTACGACCCGACGGTAGGCCGGTTTACCACACAGGACCCGATAGGGCTGGCGGGCGGGATCAATCTTTATCAGTATGCGCCTAACCCGCTGAGTTGGGTTGACCCGTTGGGTCTGACGCCTGTTGATGCTACTGGTTATAGTGTTTATGGATTGTTTGATTCAGGAGCTAAAGAGCCTTACTACGTCGGTATTACTAATGATATAGACAGGAGAGCGGCCGAACATCTTGAAACCGGTCGGTTATCTCCAGGTTCAAGAATGCGCGTACTCGAGGATAATGTTAATTATGGACAAGCTCGTGGCTATGAACAACATTATATAGAACATTATAAAACCAGAACGGGAACTATCGGTGAAGATATATCCTCAACGAATCGAGGGAATAAATATAACTCATTTGATCACTCTAGGACTGATTCTCGGGCACAGGCATTTAAAGATGCGTACAACAGCAAAAGAAATGGCACAGGAAAATCAGGAGGGAAATGTGGATGAGTGACTTTAAGTTTTGGGGATGGGAAAAAAAGCCAAGAACCATGCTGCGCTTCGTCAAGCCGGGCGACATATTTTGCTTTAGAATTAATGATAATAAATATGGTTTCGGTCGTATTATATCCAAAATTACGGCCGGGCATGTGGCTGAAGTCTTTAATTTATTTCTGTCTGAGCCAATTATAGAAGACGATGAGATTATTCATGCTGAGCGTGCATTTACTCCGCTAGTTATAGATACATATGGGTTATTTGATAAAAAAGTCGAGCCTAATGGCGACTGGAGAATAATTGGGCGTCAAGAAGATTATACTCCTAAGGATATGGATGGGGTTTATTTTTCATTTGGGATAGGAGACTCCTGCAAGAAGAAAGATATATTTGGTAATGTGTTTTCTATAACAGAAGAGGAAGCTGAGTTACTACCAGAGCTAAGCCCAAATACTGATTATGATATAAAGAAACTTATAGAGAAAATTTAATCAAAAAAAGCTGGAAGTGTTCGAAAAGACTCTTCCGGCTATTCGGGCAGACACAGGATAGTGAAGGGACTATGCGACGGCAAGGCGGTGGAACCGCAGCCGTTACGCTACGACAACCTGCTCCGTTATTACGACCCGACGGTAGGCCGGTTTACCACACAGGACCCGATTGGGCTGGCGGGCGGGATCAATCTTTATCAGTATGCGCCTAACTCGTTGAGTTGGGTTGCTCCACTTGGCTTGGCGGCTACAGGTGATTATGGGCAAATGCCAGTTATGCCGGGTTATCAGAAGCATCACAATATTCCTCAATCTATGTAAATTGATCTTACCCAGCAATAGTGAACACGCAACTAAGTGAGTAAACTTTCAACCAGGGGTGATTACTCATGACAAATCCAGCATCAACCAATAAAAATCTCCGTAAGCTGCATTCGCCAGAGTTCTGCGAGGGGCTCTGAATCTGGCTGAGCATATTGCTGTCGCTGTCGCTGTCGCTGTCGCCGGACGCCAGCTCAGCCTGCATGAATCACAATTCTACGCCTGGCGCAGCAAACAGTGACAAATGACGTCAACAGAACGTGAAAATGAACTCGTCGCTGAAAATGCCCGGCTAAAGCGACAACTGGCTGAACAGACTAAGGAATTGGCCATCATCCAAAAAGCAGTGACAGACTTCACGAAGCGCCTGAAATATTGAGTGCGATTACAATCGCTGGCGACGCCACAGTGCCTGTGGCAGTCTCAGCCCGGAACAATTTGAAAACCAGAACCTCGCTTAGGGTTGTGTCCACATTAGGTGAGTAGGATCATAATTAATGAGACAGGGAGGTAGCGATGCCTGAAAGCAGAACATTATCGAGTGGGGAATATGGCACTGAAAGCGCTGAAGCGTCGGTGCCGACATTATCGTTTGATCTGGCGTTGGCGATGATACGTCAGAAAACGGAGCCGGATTTGTGCGACTGGCTGTTGTCCACAGTGACTTCTGTTTGGCAACCGCAGGGTATAATTCTTGGGTTGGTTGATGGCTGTGGCAGGCAGTTATTGTGTTGTGGCCGTGTTGGTGATGAACCTGTTGCGTTAGCGCTGGAGGTGGATGATTTTAGCCATCCACTGGCCTATGCGCTGCGTGAAAATAAGGCGCATGCTTGGTCATCGTTGAATGCGGGGGCTCGTATTGAACACCCGCTCTTTCAGCAGGTGCTATCGGGACTGGGGGCAGACTGTGGGATGTATGCCATACCGCTGTTGTCAGAGAGCGGCAAGGTACTGGGACAACTGGCGCTGTTGGATACGCCGGAACGCCTGCAGCTATGGCATGACGGTGGCGAAGGTAACCTGTTGGCTCAGGTGTTTTGCAACCAGTTGAGTCTGCTGCGTGAGTTGGTGGGAGCGCAGCAGGTAAGGTTGACACTCAGGGCGTCTGTTGAACGGGAGCGGGATGAAACGCGTCAGCAGGCACTGCTTACGCGAATTAAGGACACCTTGATCGGCCAGTCATTAGTCATGAAGGCGTTGCAGCAGAAGGTCTGCCAGGCTGCCGGACATAACCTGTCAGTGTTGATCCAGGGAGAAACGGGTACAGGCAAAGATGTGGTCGCCCGCCTGCTGCATCAATGCTCTGTCAGAGCCGACGGACCCTTTGTGGTGATTAACTGTGCAGCTCTCCCTGAGAGTCTGATCGAAAGCGAGTTGTTCGGCCACCAGAAAGGGGCATTTTCTGATGCCCTGAGCGACAAAGTTGGTCTGGTAGCGCAGGCCAATGGCGGTACGCTGTTTCTGGATGAGGTCGGCGATATGCCGCTTTCCATGCAGGCCAAGTTGCTGAGGGTGCTGGAAACCCGGTGTTTTCGTCCATTAGGGGCCGAACAGGAAGTACATTCGGATTTCCGGCTGGTTGCTGCCACGCACCATACGCTGAAGCAGCACGTATCCGACGGTGCGTTCCGTCAGGATCTGTACCACCGGTTGTGTCAGTGTGTATTGCATGTGGCACCGTTGCGTGAACGTACGGAGGATATCTCACTGTTGTGCCACCATTTCATCGCACAGTGCTGTGAGCGGGAGCAGAAAACTCCGGGGGTGCTGGCATCGTCATTCCTGCAACAGCTATGTAGGTACGATTTTCCTGGGAACGTGCGGGAACTGCGAAATCTGCTGGAGGTGACTTGTGCCCATTCCTCATCGGGTCAGCCGATTACGATGCAGGCTCTGCCGCCTGACATGCAGAAGAGGCTGACAAATGAGCTGGCTCAGCTGGATGAGGGCTACCAGCACGTAAAGGATTTAGGTTTTTCGGTGCGTTCGTTCGAGGCGGCGGTGATAGAGGCGCGGTTGCGGCAGTACGGTGGTGATCGTCAGGCTGCGGCAGATAGCCTGAATATGCCCAGCCGAACGTTCAACGACAAGTGTCTAAGGATGGGGATTACCTACTAATGAGGTTGTCGTGGCTGAGCACTGGCATGGCGCTTGGTGGAGCATAATCTCAACGACATGCGGGCGGTAGAAAAGTCTACTCCCGTTATTTGCTGGGTAGTGGTGACGTAAGCGAGATATAGGGGTTATTCGGCATGGGGGAGCTAAAAATCAACCTGGGATCGGATAGCAGGTAGCCGTTCAGTCGGCGTGATTTGCGCGGCCCATTGATTATGCAGGCCCAGATGTTCAGACCATTGGCTTGCTTGCGATGGATTTGCAGACGCTCGAAGCGTTTCTGTACCCACTGCCAGTCCTGCATTTTCTCTTGTTTGGCAAGTTCGCCGATCTGCAGGTGCTCTTGTGCATAGCGCTGGAAAACGCCAGGGCTGACCAGGTAGACCGTATCGTCCACGCTATGTACCAGGGCTTTTGCATCATTGATGATTATCCTTCGGGATTGAACCCCTTCTCGTAGCCACTCCATGAAATGCTCGGCCGAACGCAGTTTGGTGGGCTCAAGTTGAGGTGGTGCATTCGAGGCCTGTACCGATGTCGGCTTATTGGTAGCAATATCTGATGTGTTGTTGTCTGGTGGCGCTGTGCGAGGGGCTTCGGCTGGCATCAGCATCGCAAGCATGTCATCCATGACATCGTGTGGTGCGGTGGTGGCTTGCGCTGTTGCAAAGTCGGTGGCGGTGAAAGCGGGAGAAGTAGATATTGCGGGTTCAGTGGCGTCGGGTATTGAGTCGCTGCCGTCGGAGGGGCTGGCATCAATTGTCACTGTTCCTGCGAAGGATGCTGGACGTTCGGATGCTTCCCAGATCAATGCCGGAGAGAGTTTCAATAGCGTGAAACGATGTGACCAGCCGGACGAACTGCTGATGGTGGCTCGCCAGATTGCCTTGCCATCTGGGGTGGGTTGCAGCACGCCGTGATCCTGCAGCACATTGAACACCACTGTGTTGTTGGAGGGGATGCCATCAATGCCTTGTGACAGCAGATAGGCACGCAGCTTATCGGATACCGTCTTGCTCACCAACCACAAGGCATCTTGCGTAAGCCAGCCATCGGATGCTTGTGGCTGATTCAGTTTGAATTCTTCTTTCAGCAGGTAGCGCAGACCATCGAGCAACTTGCGCTGCAGGGCATGTTTCGGTGCAGCCATTACCTTATCGGGATCTCCCCCCAACGCTTGTGCGACTGATGCCTGGTCGGCTTTGACTATGAGTTCGCCCAGCACACCGGCATGCTCATACTGGCCAGCCAGCATATACAACAGTGAAACCCACAGGGATGGGTAGCTGCTGAGCCAATCGAGTATGCGGGGATCGAGCACTTGGTGGTAGAGCAAACTGGTTGCAGTACTATGGAGACGATACTCACGATCTTCCCGGTAGCGAAAGCGGTATGGACGTTTTAATGAACCATGCCACGGGTGCCAGGTGCTGCCGTCCTCTTGCTCGACGTGCAGATCTACTGCGATCTTGCCGATGTCATGCAGCAGCGCAGTATAGGCGACAGCGGCTGTCCAGGCTTCTTCCTGTGCTGCCTGATCTTCTGGCGGCGAGCCTACGGGGAGTAGATGAGACTGGCGCAGCTTCAGGGCGAAGGCGACAATTTCCAGACCATGATCCAGCATGCCACCGTGGTAGGCATGGTGATGACTTTCTGAGGCCGGAAACTGTTGCACGAGTTCGGCGTAACGCTCAAAAGGAGCTCGGTACAGCCAGGCGAATTGCTTTTGCGAGAGTGAAGTACGCTGCCAGATGTGTTCCAGCAACTGTTGACGTCGAGGTGTGGCCAGCAAGGAAGCAGCTGGCTCCGGTCGGAGTAGCCCTTTTTCTGGCATGAGCGGATCAGACTTGGGTGGTGTGGGCTTTTTTCGCTGGAACAGAGTAAACATTGTGATGGCCTTAAGTGCGATATAACCGGGCCTTTTCCTTTTCCGGGTAGAGCCTTTCCCCTTGATCCCATTCCATTGCCCTTTATCGGTTTTTACCCTTGTGGAACCCTTTTGATATAGCGTTGTTTATCCGTACCATCGAGTATCAATACGGCAAGAATGAATCCTTTTTGTGCAGGGAAAGAGATGACTGTATGAACATGTGCAAATTTTTTGCTGCAAGGTGCGTTGCTATGCAATTCTTTCGGTCTGAAACAGAAATATGGCTTACTTTAAGCGAAGAACGATTTGGCAGAATTAACGAGAAATAAGAATGACGAAGGAATTTGAACGCGATATCAATGTTATCAGGCAGGAATTGACGAATTCTGAATTGGATCAGTCACGGCAAGCAACACGAACGCTGAAATATTATGTGCGGGATATCCATAATGACTTGGTAACATTGAGGTATACACGCAAACATGAAAAAGGGGAATCACAGCGCAATCTTGAGATGGCCCTTTACTTAATTGGTTTCATTGGAGTTCTGCTGGCGATTACCCGCTCAGCGGGAAGTTATAGCGAGTGGATACGAGAACATACTCTGTCATTTCGATTATGGGGTGTGGCCTTGTGTGCCATTTTTGTTGGTGTATCGCTGGAGCGCTTGTCTCTGGTGAGTTCTCTGTGGAGCTTTACTGTCACGAAGGTTTTGCTATCAATTGTACTGTCGGGGATGGTGATCTATGCACGCCGGTCAGGCTGGTATTTATGTGTATTAACTCTGACTTGAGCTAAATAGCTTCTCATAATAGTGCTATTCTTGTGAGAGATGACATCCCGCTAAATAGCTTCTCATATTACCGCTCCACTTTAGCCAGGCCAGGTTGGTTGCCGGGAAATGGTGAAGCTGCATTCATAAATTGCGTTACCTGTTTCAGTAACTGCCACAGGTACCGGCACTGATGGTTTCGCGTTATTGTTTCGTGTAACGACAGCCACAGTCGCTCTATCGGATTCAGCCACGGCGAATAGGTCGGCAGAAACAGCAGCCGGAACTTGCTGTTCTCCGCCAGCCAGCACTCCACTTTGTGGCTTTTATGGATGATGCAGTTATCAACCGCCAACGTAATAGTTTTCGCCCGCCGGTATATGCGTCGTAATGCCTCTAACAATTGGATAAATAAGTCAGAACTCTTGCTGTTGCCACTAACGTAGGAGACTCGGCCCGTCATCGAATGCAGTGCGCCAGCCAGATAATCTTTCTGGTTCTGTCCCGGCGTGGCGATACGCTTCTGCTGCCCTTTGGACATCCAGTCGGCACCGATTTTCGGGTTCAGGTCGATATCGACTTCATCCTGATAAAACACAGGATTAGACGCTGATCCCTGAGCCAGCGCCTGCTCGATGGCAAGCCGCTTTTCATCATAATGCGGGTCCCTGATTTTCAGCGTCGGTGCGGCCCTGCGCCAGACCATACCGGCCTGTTTGAGGTATCGGTACAGGGTGGAGCGGTGAAGCGTCACGTCAAAAAGCCGGTTGACGATACGGGTCAGTAACTCCGTGCTCCAGCGGGAGCGGAAATCCTTCGGTGAACGTTGAACCAGCAAGGGATGCACACGCTGGATATCGGCGACCGGCCAGCAAGGCGCACGACCGGGCCTGAGGCTCTTGAGTCCTTCAACACCCTGTAAACCAGTTTATCCATCTTCCGACGGATGAACGCGCAGCACAGAGCAGTCTGGCCACCTCGGTGACGGTCATTCCCCGATGCAACATCAACATGGCAATGAGTCGTCTGGCATAATTTTTATCGCGGGTTTGTTGGGCTTCTTTGCACATCAGTTGTCGTTCTTCATCAGGGATTGCTGCTATGATCGGCATCGCTCAGTCCGGTTGGTGATTTGGGATATTTGGCGATTGATCAGATCGCTCAATTCGGACTGAGTTCCCTTCAAGTGATCTACTATTTGGCGATAATGAAATGGACACCTCCCCATATTGGCTTCAGTGAACCATGCTGTAAGTGTCATCCAACAGCACAATGAAGAGGTGTCCCATGGAACAAATTATCGGAATTGATCTGGCAAAGCGAGTTTTTCAGGTTCATATCGTTTCTGCACAAGGCGAGAAAAAGGTGAACAAAATGATCACTCGTGAAAAGCTGATGGCTTTTATTGCTCAGCAACCCTTGTCCAGAATTGTGATGGAAGCGTGCGGGAGTGCCAATTACTGGTCCCGCCAGTTTAAGACATTCGGGCATGACGTCAGACAAATCAGCCCGCAGTATGTATCGCCCTTCAGAATGGGAAATAAGAACGACAAAAATGACGCTACCGCTATTGTCGAGGCTGACAGTCGTGCGGGAATGCGCTATGTACCAGAAAAAAGTCTTGAGCAGCAGGATATTCAGTGTATTCACCGAGTTCGCCAGCGGTTGATGAAAAACAGAACGGCGCTGATTAATCAGATTAGGGGGCTGGGTCTGGAATACGGTATTGCGATACCGGAAGGTGCACACAAAATCATGACCTGTCTGCCCGATTATCTGGAAGACGCGGAGAATGAACTTACCGCTCTCAGCCGACAACTGTTTCACGAAATATTGCTGGAACTGCAGGACTGCCAGCAACGTATCAAAACGCTGGATGTACGCCTGGAGCAGATAAGTACACAGAACGAGGATACAGCCCGGCTGGTAAATATACCGGGTATCGGGCCACTGGGGGCATCAGCACTGACGATAGCGCTGGGTGACAGCAGAAGTTTTAATAATGGCCGACATTTTGCCAGTTATCTGGGATTGGTGCCCGGTGAGCACAGCAGCGGCGGTAAACCCAGACTTTTGGGAATAACGAAGCGTGGCGATGGTTATCTGCGCGGCTTGCTTATCCATGGTGCCCGCTCCGTGGTTTATCGTACGGTTAACTTCCCGGATGAGCGGTGTAGTGCCCTCCAGAGATGGCTGAAGGGTATTATTGTTCGCGGCGGCGTGAATAAAGCCGTTGTGGCGCTGGCGAACAAAAATGCCCGGGTGGCCTGGGCATTGGTAAACCAGAGAACAGAGTATAGGATTCAGTAACAATCTGATTTATAAGAAGTCCAAAGCGTTGATGTACTGACAGGTAGAACCGACTCTCTGTCAACCTGGTAAATAGCTCGGCCACAGCAGGCCATGGCGATAATGAGGCCAGAGAGTACGGATATTCATCAGGGCTCACGAAGCCGGATATATGTGTGTGACTACGTTGTCAGAAAAAAACAGCCCGTGCTTGCACTGGGTCGGTGTCCATATAAGCTATTTAGCTCTGGAGCCGCGCAATGATAAGTGGAGCATTAATGCGAGAAGCTATTTAGGATTGTCACAACACAGAGCTAAACCTTACCTGACAGGCGGCAGCTCTGTGCCAGAAGCGGAAGTTAACGACATTGTTAGGCTGCCAACTCCAAATAATAATGGTAGTAACCATGAACGATTGTGTTTCAATCATGCAAGATCTGATACCTTATATTAAGATACTCATTCGATTGGTACCAGAGCATCATCGGTTGCCGTCTCTCCCCCCGAAGCACTTAGTGCAGCTTCGATGTCCTTAGCCATATTCGACCAATTGATTGCTGCTGCTTCATCGCTTCCGTACTTACTAAGTCTCGCAAGGCCTCTGAGAAGCCATGGCAGAAAATTCCCAACAACACTATTTAAGAATGATATGAACTCCTCAAACATCGTCTCAACATTGTCAGGCTGAGCTGTGGACTTCTTGCTGCGCAGAAGTTCAAAAACCGTGCGTAAGTCCATACGCAGAAGCAAGTTTGTCATCATGTCCTCAAGGTTGTTGGCCTTGAGGACATTCCTGTGAGATTTTCCTGAGAAAATTTTCCTCAACGTTTCATTTGGCTGCTCGGGAACGTTGTTGAACAGCCCCAATAGTTCACTGTAAAGTGCACCACCAGATTTAAAGTTTTCCCCTGACAGGAATTGAAACATCAACCGACAGGTAAAAGGCGAAAATCCACTTAAATTAGCAGCATGACCGAACTCAGTTAGCCTGATTGGACTATTCATCACCGCCATTGCGCCACCAACCTGTTTGTCATCCAAAATGCTGATGATAGTCTCTGATAAAATACGTTGAATATTATCCTCTCCGTCGGTTTGCCCAGCATAAGAAGCATCAGCTAACTCTGAAACAATATTTTCAGCTTGGGGGTGCTCTGCGATGCAAGCTAATAGCTGTGTACTGAAAGTGGCCTCAATCAATTGCTGTCCCTGAGTAGATGTCTCAATCCATCCGCCGCCGAGCGTTGACATAAGTGGCGAGGATGAAAACATAACCTCTTCAAGAAGACGCTTGTTTTGCTGCGACCTTATTATGGACGGAGGACCCATTAAGTTTTGAAAGAGAATCGTATCCCCCTCAGAAAAAGCACCGGCCCTGCCGCAGCGGCCTGCTATGTTGCGGAATGTCATTGATTTCATGCTCGTGCCGCCGTCATGCATACTACTGAGCCAATGAGCCACAATAGTCCAGCGGAACGGCAGGTCTGCTCCTTCAGCAAGCGTTGTGGTTGCACAGACTACTGATAGGGCTCGTTCGCGAGTAAGCCGTTCTATGTCGCGGCGTACATCAAAGGGAAGAGATGCATTGTGGTAGGCAACTCCACATAGTAGACATTCAGCAAGAAAATCCAAATAGGGATAACGTGCGAGGATATCTTTTGCGATCCTTTGAACATCTTTGTTCTCGATATACTGGCGGCTATTCATCAATTCACGAGCAAGCAGTCTAGTGTCTAGCCTTCGAGGACACACTACCAAACCAGGCGAGCCGAGACGATTTAGAAGGTCTCGCGCTATAGATCCAACATTGATGGCAGCACTTTTCTCGTTTGCATTCGCAAAACTTGCTGGTCGAATCTGTCCAGGAAGGTCGATCTTTACAGATTCAGACATGATCGAAGTCGCTCGTTCTCCTTTAGGGCGGAGAGCATCATTACCATGAACCCAGTACATATCACCGTTTGCAAGACACATTGCCAATCGACGTGCAGTCGGTCTCCAGCCAATCTGATGAAGGTCGTCAACTTGCACGCCAAGCCACTTACAGACAAGCTGAGGCTCGGTCAACACAGCCGACAACCCTATGATGCGAAGATTCAGATTGGTTCGTTGAAGGAGACGAAGCCGTGACAGCAGACCTTCCACACGGGCCCCACGAACTCCATTTTCGAGAATATGGATCTCGTCGAAAACGACGGTACGGAGCCGTTCGATGTTTTCACCGGAGCGAAGCCATCCATCAAACCGCTCCGGCGTGGCAACGAAGATCTCTTTTTGAGAAAAGATGTTCAAGGCCTCAGACTGGAAACCACCAAACATCGGAACAACAGGTACCTCATCACCAAATCGCTTCCGTAGTGAATCTTTCACCTGTTCGCCAACGGAGACATACGGTGCTACATAGACGCATAGGCCATCATTAACTAAACCAGAGGCTATACAAGCTTCAGCTACAAAAGTTTTGCCAGTGCTTGTGGGTAGCGTCAAGAGAGTATTGCGTCCATGACTAGCAATTCGTCTCTTACTCAACAGCATGTGTTGCGGAGGTAGCAAAGTCACCATGCCTGATTTTATGGAGTTTCGGATAAACCAATTTGGAATTTCAGGAGCGTCATCTTGAAGGTTTGCTGTAGCTAATCTTTTAGCTTGGTGAGCTGCCATTCGGCCGCCCAGCATAAGAGCACCTTCCGCCATGGTGCCTGCCAACGCTGTTTCAGTAAAAAGCTTGAGTGCATGTCTGAATTCTTCATTTCGCTTTTGGCTATATTTACTGCGCAAAGCGAGATACCAGCTTCGCCGAAAAGGCTCAAATTCGATATCTTCCGAACTATATCTAACTGATTTGTCACAGGGATCGCATATTGCTACGACCATACGCAACATCAAGCTTTCCTCAACAAAGTCTGACGATATATCTAAAAGGGCTGCATGGGCACTAGGGAAATTACCATGCATTGCAAAAGCAAGTGCCGAATATAACAATAAGTCATTAATGTCGGCGTTGTTTGATGGTTTGTTTGCACTTCGCAAATGCTGTGCGGTCGACTGTAAAATACGAGCTGCTGCGATAAGAGGCTTAGCGTTGTTCTCATCATCGAGTGCTTCAAGGGTTTCGATATTAACGCGGACTTGAAAAGCGTTAATGCATTTGAGTGCTGTTGCTACATCGAGTGGATCAGCTGTCGACCATATCGGTTCAACACCTCTGGCCTTTGCTGCGGACGAAGCAGCACTATCAAGAAATTTGACTGAAACAGGTAGGTTGGTCATGGCATTGTACTTTCATTATTTGAAAGATGCACAAGGCACCTAGTCAGATTGCTTATTGCAATGCTCCAAGGTTCGATGGTCTTCTTGCCCCAGCCTTGCTTTTCAATTTCTCCAGCAACATGATCTAATGCGTTGACAGCAGCTTCATCACCGACATTGCGATCATGTACGAGAGTTGGTAGTAACCGGATACCTTTACAGTCTTTAGCTTCAGGCATGAAGAGATTGCCTACCCGCTCAATCTCTTCATCAGAGAATTCATGTATCTCTTTCAAGTAGCCCAGGAGCCAGTTAAATCTTTGACCTAACGAACCTGCTACCGTCGTTTTACCCAAGAGCTTTTCATAATCACCAATGAGTGCCGTCGCATAGGTTAGATTAACGGCGCCGGTAGTCTTTACTTCCATGATGTACAGGCAGTCTTTACTGGTATCGCCACTGGGATCCAAATGAACAATGGTGGTATCCAACCCAGTAGGGGCCCCATCTTGAAGCGGAGTAAGGGCTCCCATAAGCGCCACTGTATATCCTTTCCTTTTCCCATAAAGCCCATTAACAACTGCTACTTTGTACGACAGGAATTCACCTAAATTCCCCCGTCGACCAGTTGTCAGTGCAGTGATTTTTGGTGGCCAATTTTTGGTCACATTTGCGAGCTCGGCATAAATCCATTTGTAGAAGGTTCCACAGTCGGGATTGCCCCGCATGAGCAGTATATCCCGCCCATTAGACGATTTAAAAGGCAACTTATTAAAGGCCATTGGATCCCATTATAGTTTTAATATTCAACCATTACAGTGTGAGTGAAGCCTACACGAAGGTTACAATAAGTTCCTAATTATTGGTATGTGTGCAGATCAATAGTTCTTCATGATCAAATGCCCATTCGAAAATGATTTGTAGCACTGGGCCACTTCAACGTAAAAAGCTCACAGATACCAGGGCTGCTGGCAGTTCGTCCGAGAAAAGTACTTTAATGATTAATAATACAGCAAAAATCTATTGTAAAGCAGCCCAACATTAGTCACGGAACTAATAGAGGTCTGCTAGCTATTTATGGACTAACCCAAAAATTGTGTTGCATCCATCGGTTGAACTCACAGCTCATAACGGACCAAACAATTGCTTCGGCCTGCATTGTGCCAGGCGGGAGACATCAAAGATCAAAAAGCTCAGGTATGATGGTAGTCAACTAATCGTTAGAAAATGTTTGTGCTCCTCTTGGTTATACAATTATACTTTATGCCAAATTTCATGATTTTTTATTCAAGGTCGCCGTGATAATAATTAATTCCATTAAAGATAAACTGGAAAAATCCACAAGTCACTCTAATCCTTTTATTGGTGTTGATGAGTTAGGGAATGATTGGTTTGTAAAAACATATCTCAACGAGTCCGGTCATGAAACAAATGCGTTGTTTAATGAATTAGTAGCTTTTAATTTAGCCAAAAAAATAGGTTTGCCTTGGCCCAAAGGCCATATTGTTCAGCTTTCTGAGATTGTAAAGAGTGAACTAAATGTATCAATTTCTCATTTTATTGCATATGAGTTCATACATGCTATAGAAGAGTTGCCTGATGGTTATCAATTCAGTAATGACCAAATGAATAATCTTTATGGTAAATCAATATTTGATAATTGGCTGTCAATAGGTGATGTGAAAAATGATACTTGCAAGTTATTAAATGGCGAGTTGCTATTTATGGATGCTGGAATCGCTTTTGGGGATGATAGTTGTGATACATGGGGGGAAGATGGTTTTATCTGGAAAGATAATAAATTATTTATTGAATCATCGCCATATCATCGCGGAATTTTGCATTCTGCAGAAGGATATGAATCATGGATGAATCAAATTTGTGAAATACCTGTTGGGTTTTATCAATCTATCGCAGATAGCATCCCTCAAGATTGGCGTGTTCCGGAAAGTTACAAATCAAAATTTGTTGAGGTATTTTCGTCATCCTGTGAGAAGTTTATTCCTATGATGAAATCTTGTATTGAGTGGGAATTAAATCACCGATAATTATATTAATAACTAGGCGAAACATTCGATTCTCGCGCATAGCCGACCTAAAGTTCCATACATTTTCCCGCTCCGTGTCAGAAGTAGACATCGTGGACGCTATGGCACGTTAGGTAAGATATCTAAAAGCACATGGTCCGCTTGGGTAGGGTACTAACACTAGGAACGGAAGCATATATGATTGTAGAAAAGCTAATACCATGCTTTCCTATAATATTACGCTATGATTATTATTGACAATAACCGATTTTATTTTTATTATTTTAAACTGTAATCAATCCAATATGTAATAATAAAAAAGAAAACATTATGCCATCAAACAAAAAAACACTAAGAAAATCATTAGTTGCTGTTTTATTTAGTGGTGCAATTGCCATTGTTGGATATTTTTCCGCAGGTTTTGGGCTATTGAATGGAGTGTTTGATTTATATAAAAATATCTCAAATGAGTTTTTCCAAAGACAAGCAGAAGATAATCTCCATGTCATTTATACAGGGTCATCAATAAAATATATCGAGTCAATTTTTGGTGTTCCGGTGAAAGAGGAGCATTCGGAAGATGGTAAGGTTAATGAGTATATTTACTCCTTTAAAAAATTTTATCTGCAAGTCGTTTATGACAAAAATAACACGGTAATACTATATTCTGTAACTAGCAAAGACAAAAGCTTTCATCCTGAAATACCATATTTAGGAGGGGTGCTTGGCGATAAATTCAAAAATTTTGGTGACGATGTTGATTATTTGGAATCTGGTTATTCATCGAAGTTCTATCAATATGAAGAAGGGCACTACTTAGGGAATCCAGGTAATTATAGGAATTTTTACCTAGCTTACAATCCTGCTGGCGCTGATTACGTTGAGTTACAACCCCTTCCAGATGTTTATAATAACAAGGAGTCACCTCCAGATAAGAAACATCTTGAGGATTTCAGAAGTAATAATGCTCCGAATACCTTTGGAGTAGGTGATATACACGGAGGTCCCGATGGTCTTGAGTTGTATTATGGACTTGGAATTGATTACTATGATGCGAGAGATATTCCAGATCAAGATTAGTGTTAGGGGGTGTTCCTGACTATTTTTTGTACAATTAGGTCTATGATTTGCTCATAAAAAGTCCTTTAATTTGGCTCGTTACAATTTCCCTGATGAGGTATGGGCACTGATTTCTCCCAATGCTGCCACCTGAAAGAGGTGTTTCCGGAGGCGGACGTCCTTACTTTGTACATACACGTCATGAATGGCATGTTTTGGATGCTTTTCTCCGGTGCTCCCTGTCAGGATTTATCAGAGGAGACAGAGCCGACTAAAGCCTTATTGGAGGATATCGATATCCAGAAAAAGCTTGATGTACTTGCCTTAGCTGACAAGCTGGGTAACGTAGTAGGAGCCTCTCGTCTGAGCCGCGTGTCACGGGAAACTATTCACCGTTGTCAACAACACCGCTTAATGACCGCTTGGGATCTTAATCAGTGTTGCTGACAACGTCACAGACGGTTGGTTAAAGAAGGAGGTATTGATGCCCTCAAGCGCCAGGAGACACCAAGTTTACGGCACAAGAACCGAACAGAAGAAGCCCTGGAAAGGTTGATTATCGACTTCTCCCCACGTAATAACACCGAAAAAGACTTTGCCTGAATCGAAGGGCGTTGATAGTGTGATAACGACAAAATCGCCTGGTAATTATTCCGTCAGTATCCCTTGGACACTAATGCAATTTATGTCAATGACGTATTTCATGTTGATGCGTCGGCTTTACCTATTACCCTGTTGTTCACTACCGGGCTTATGGTATTCAAATTAATTTTGCCATTTATAATCGTCGTGGCTGCGGCTATGTTTATTATAAATATTTTATTTCTGTTAGCTTGGCTCAAGAATAAGTTTGATGGTGGGGATTCAGAGTTGCCAGTGTTGCGCCCTGTCCTTTGTGTGTTGGTTTCATCCGTTCTTCTTTTTCATGGATGGTTATGGTCCAATGAGCAATTGAGCGATGCCCGGGTGCCTGAAAAAATCTATCTACTGGCTCATGCGCTAGATTTTAATAACTCGCATCAATGCGCTAATGTTCCAGCGGGTCGGCCAGTGGTTTTTCTTGGTAATGCTCAGGACTCGGTGTTAGTTGCGCCGTATCAATTGGAAGGCTTCGACTTTACCACTTTCTTTGAAGCCTCGGTAAAAGTTCCCCAGCAATTTATGCGCATGCGATGTGAATACCAAATGGCGCAAGCGTTGCAGGAAGGGGAGTGACTTGATGTATGGTATTTCTGCTCTAAGCTAAGTAGACAGGGTGACTGCTGTCGCAATACTGCGTATCAATCGTTGTAAGGTGGGATGTAGGGACAAACGGGTAACGCAGGCAAATGATGACCATGAATAGCGCGAGCCATAACAGTATTGCAGAACGCTTTGGCCGTTGGCTCGGCAGGGGGTGGCGTGTCTATGCGCGTTGTGAGCAACAGATATCAGGCTGGTTTGTCGAGCAGGGGATGCCTGTTAAGGGAGCATTTGTTCTGCTGTGGATGACCAAACTGACTTTTTTGGGGTTATTGCTTTATGTGGCATTCTGGTTAGCGACCCTACTCATTTTCGTTGTAGCTGCTGCTCTGATGGCTAATGCCGCTGGATTCGTTGATGAGCCTCCAAAACCAGAGTGGCGTAACGGCCCTGCAGGATTCGGGCTGTATACCTACGATGACTTTCGTATCGATCCGCATATTGAAGACGATTAAAAGAGCTTATTTTTTCGATACGGATTTAAGAACCATGTCACCTCCTTTAGCTCCTGCTGCTTTGGCATCAGCCGTAGCTCCAGCGAACGCTTGAAGAACATTACCGGCGCGGATGCCTGCCCAAGCCAAAGCCATTATCCAGAATGTGGGTAGTACAATGAACATCGTGCCCATGACGAAGTTCAGCAGCATGTCGCCGAAAGTGTTGCTCAAACCTGCCATCGGATCGACGTTGCTGTGCGGCCGATTCCAGCCCCAACCCCACCCGTAAAGTGCATCGAGGATGGTGCTGTCAATCCATCGTGCCAGTTGAAACCAAAAATCCGCAAAGAACAGTGCAAACTGCACGACGCTGACTGTTATCGTTGTCTTCAGGTTGTAAGTGCCGACCAGAAGCACGAGAGGGATACAGATCACCAGCGCCATCTTCAGTAGTGCAAGTACCATCGGTAGTCCCTGACGCATCACGTCCAATGCCGGGAATGCGGCGAGTCCTCCCACTGTCATGCCGATGTCACCCGCAGCGCGAGTAACGATATTCGGTAAGGTCTTGTCGATTTGACCGCCGTAATCCGTGTAGACACTACCTTGGTTGAGTTTCTGTTGGTGAGGGGAGACAATCGTCCTGATAACCGAGTCATCTACCTCCGTGCGGCTGAGGAACCCGGCCCAACCGGCGATGCGATTGAGTAAGCTGGGATCGACCTGTGCCAGCAGACGTGCACGCAAGCCGTTGCCACCCTCGCTCCACCACTGGCGGCAACTTGGGTAGCCAGCACCACTTGGCACCTGAGCCAGTCCGGCGTCACGATGGCTGTCGTAGGCCCAACCCTCACGCGGTGTCCTGGCGTGATAGGTGTCGTAGAAGCCTGCGGTACTGACAAAATAGGTCGAGCCGATCCAGGTCACATCGTGCATTTGTGTCTTGTCAAGATTGGGACGAGTCATGAACAGCTTGGCGCGTGCGGGGCCGTAGCAATCGTGGGTAAAGTCTGCCACTTCCTGAGCCAGTACCGGGTCATCAATTCGGGTGGCATTGATCTCCATTCTCATTTGACGCAGGTCGGTGCCGCATGGGATAGCTGATACCGAGGCACTGGTGATCGCACGTGAGAGTGCGTGCATGAAGGCCCACCAGACTGGCACTTTGGCGCTCTGGTTGTTGAGGGTGCTGAAGGATTTTGACCAGCCAGTGTCTTCGGGTTGCGGTACGCTGATCTGGCACTGTGTCGAACGCGCCTGGTCGTATCTGATCGTGTTGAGGTCGACATCGATGAACGGAATGCCTGCGAACATCACCACAACAATTGCCACCCATACCCGGTTCTCAATGCGCATTGATGACAGCACGCCCTTGTTGCCCTCATCAGCGCCTTCGGTACGGGCTCTCAGCCACTCGTCGATGATGATGGCCACGAAGGGGAGGACAAACACGCCGCTGGAAACCAATACCGCCCAAATACCGTTGTGGACGATCCAGCCCACCAGAGTCAGGTAATACTCCAGGTAATCGGTGGTGAAAAGCGTCATGGTCACAGCCCCTATACGTACTGCACCAACAGGCTGAATTCCAGCACCAGTAACGCGCCGACACCGAAAACTTCGGCGCGAATGAGCCTGCGCCGGTCATCGGTACTGGTTTCGCGCAGGAGCAGGCGGCGGCGCATCCACTGCCAGCCATAAACGGTGGCACCGTACAGACACAGACGCCACAACAGAAAATAGCCGGCTGTATCGGCCAGCCAGTGTTCCCAGCCAGCAATGCTGCCAACGAAGTGGATACCCAGAACGTTGGCTGTGACGGTGATGACCAGCAATGCGACAATCCACAGAAGGACTTTGGGTGTACGCCAACTGAACAGACAGTGTGATCGCAGCCAGGCAAACTTCATGGTGTGTCTCCGGGATTGCGTCGCTGTAACTGGTCGAGACGGTCAGGTACAGGGTCTCCTTCATAGATACCGCGTGAACCGGCTGAACGTACACTGTGGCGTTGGATAATGGCCATCGGTGAGTTGTTGGCGAGTTCCCGGCGTAGCTCAAGCTCGGTTTTGAGGTTGAGGATCTCGCGGTCGAGGGTGTTGCTTTCCTGAGTGACGGCAGCGACTGCCAACTGATTCGCGGCAACATTTGGCTCTTTCTGGCCAGTCAGTAGCGTACGCTGCAGCAGCAGGGCTTTTTCCAATACCGATGCCAGCGCAACTTCGGAGGCCAGGCGTCGGGCCAGAATGTCTTGATCAGGTTCGTCACGCAGTGCCTCGATAACGCCACGGGTGATTGGCAGCGAAGTACTGCCAGCTTCGTGAAGGTTCTCGAACGTGGTATTGCGGGTTCCTCTGACCAATTCCTGCAGCACTTTCAGCTTGGTGTCGTACTCTTTCTGGATGACCGGGGTCAGCCCGACGCCGGGTACGGTCTCGGTCCTGATACAGCCTTCGCAGGTACGCTGCTCCTGTTCGCCCAGTACACGAGTGGCAAAGTCAATAGCCTGTTGTGGTGATGTCCAGGTCTGGCAGGACAGGCTTTGGCAATTCGCGGTGTCGATGGATGAGGTGTCGGCCACATTGCGGCCGTTGACCAGGTTGTAACCTGCACGGGTCACGTCACCGACGACCTTGATTGAGTGTTGTCCGACACCGCCGGCGTTGTCGCCGCCGACCCACGGTACCCCGTCATTGCCTCGGTTTTTTTCAGCTTGTTCAATAGCCGATACGGCATCGGTGCTGGATACCGCCTGACGCAGCGCCATGCCTTCGGCAATCTGGCTCCAGCCGAGTTGGCCGCCTGCCGTGTCCGCCATGCGTTCCGCCATCGCCCGGCAGGTGAGTTTGGAGCGATCAAAGTCGAGCCGAGCTTGCAGAATACCATTGGTCAGAAGGTTGTAGAGACCCGGATCGGCCCGCTGGATGATGAGTGCAGGCAATGAGGCGACCGCGCTGGTGGCGTTCTGGATCACGCTGCTCATGATGTTCTGGAAGCCGTTGGTTAGCCCATTGAGCTGATTCTGGATGGTCGTACTGATGTTCATGTCGCCGCAGATCAGATTGCTGTTCCAGCCCACACCGACACCAATCGAGCGCATACTGGCCGCACTACTCATCGATACGGCGTTGCCGCCACCGATGGAGTACATCACCTCATCGCCAATGACAGCACCGCTGTTCTGGAAGCCTCCATCCTGTGCCAGAGCCAGGCCACTGGTCATAGACAGTGCAGTAACCAACAACGCGCATTGCCACAGGCGTGGCATAGGCGTTGAGTACGCTTTCGGATCGAGATGTTTCATCATCATGTCCTCAGTTGAAATCCATACTGCCGAGAAAGGTCTGGCCGCGTCGCTGGCAGCAGCTATACGGTCGCCATAGTGCCCAGGCATAGTCGTCTTGCTGCGCCTGAGTCAGTGGCCCGTTATGTGGGAAGACTGTGCAGGAGGAGGACAGGCCAGGGGCCAGCTCTTGCCATTTGCCGGTCGATGCATCGTTTTCCATCAGTGCGCCTGCTGGCCAGTAGCCATCGTGCGCGTTGGCAAGCAGGGGTTGGTATACATGCAGTTGTCCCCGACGGGTCACGATATCGCCCGCCCGCTGGGCGACCACGGCACTGGCCTTGTAGCTGTCCACCTGGTGCAGGAAACCGCCGCGCGGATAGAGGTTGCCCCACAGGTTCAGCGTGTCGCGTGCGCCGATCTCGCGCATACCGGGGATCAGCGCCTCGGGATACACGACTTCGGGAATGTTGTAGCGCCACGCGACGGTATCGAGTGTGCTCAGCAGGTACGGCATGAACGCGATGCCAGCACCGTCGCAGATGTAGCCTGATGACGAGGCAAACTGACTGAATGTCTGGCCGCCGGGATGGCCGATCACGTCAGCGTTGCGGAATCTGGATAGATTGTCCTCGTTGCCATGGTTGCTGGTGCCGTCACCACCGCCCTGGGCCGTGGTGTTGGGCATACTCATGGCGCGCACCTCAATCCACGGGTTTTCGCCCGTATTGCCATAGCTCGATACCACGGCATCGGGAACGTAGTGCCTGACTTTGACGGAAGTGCGTACCGAACATCCGAACGGGGTGCAAAGCAGCCAGTAGCAGATCCCGGTGACGCGGTATTCCAGGCAATCAGGGGATAACGACGAGGATATGATGGTGACGGTGTTGAGAGCGAACGATGAACTGGCTGCCGTCAGCAAAATACTGGCGATGCTGGCGCGCAGACGGCGGGTGAGTCTCATTGCTGAGTCCTCCTGTAAGCGTCGATACGCACAACTGCTTTGGCGACGTCAGGCTCTCCGTAAACCACATACTGTTGATCAACGATAACGGCGGGAAGGGTGGTGATGCCCAGGCTCCAGGCATCGACAACATTCTGATAGGCCTCGTTGATGCGCTGCTGCAGGGCGGTGCCGCCTTCTTTCAGGCGTTGTTGCACGATTGCCGTGGCACGGGTTGGGTCTTTGGGGAGGTTGGCTGCCAGCTCGGCTTCGATGCGTGATGGGAGGTCCAGTTCGATGAGCCGGGTGTTGCCCAGGTTTTGCATCGGGTGCCGGGTATCAGTAACGGCCAGTAAATCCGCGGCCTGTACGAGTGGACTCAGCAGCGCAGTGAGCAAGACAGTAACAAGCCTATGCCGCGAGAAGGCATAGATGGAAGCAGAAGCCGACATACGGAGCACCGCAAAATTGATCATGGCGGTAGTCCACTCCAATCTGCTTCAGGAAACGACAAACAATCGGGAAGCGGTGCATCCCGGTTTTGGGATGAATCTGCTTTAGGCGGTTCTTGCCCTCATTGTGATGTGTTAGATTTTTTTGTAAAATACCTAACAACAGGAGGCCGCTATGAGCACAGCCCAAGCTATTCGAGAACGCATCTCCGCCCAGTTGGTCGGAGAGCCTTTCACGCCCGCTATCTTCGCCGGGTTAGGGTCGCGTGCGGCCATCGATCAGGCGCTGATGCGGCTTACCAGGGCTGGCCGTATTGAGCGTATCGGCCATGGATTGTATGTCGTTCCCAAGGTCGGTCGCTTTGGCGTCAAGACGTTGCCTGCGCCTGAGCAGATCGCGCAGACACTGGCTGAGGCGGAAGGCGCGACGATTGAGATCCACGGTGCTGAGGCCGCACGGCGTTTCGGCTTCTCTACGCAGATGCCGGCGCAGGCGGTGTTCTACACCAGTGGGTCGTCACGGGCGGTTAGGTTAGGAAAAATGACCGTCCGCTTGCAGCATGTCGCGTCGCGCAAACTGGTATTGGCCGGCCGACCCGCCGGTCAGGCGCTGTCGGCGCTCTGGTATCTGGGACGTCATCAGGTCACCTCCGGTACATTCCAGCGGATTGCGCAAAAGCTCGCTCCCACTGAATTTCAGGCGCTGTGCTCTGCCAAGGCCTCAATGCCTGCATGGATGCTGGAAGCATTGCGCGGCTACGAACGCAGCGAGGTGACACATGTCTGATACGTCAGATGCGTCCTATTTTGATCTGACGCCCGTTGAGCAGGCCGAACTGCTGAATGGTCTGGCACCCGGGCTTGGACGCCGTGCCGAGATTCTGGAAAAAGATATCTGGCTATGCCAGGTACTCGGCTCACTCTTTGCGTTACCCTGCCGCAAACCGATGGCCTTCAAGGGAGGGACATCACTGTCGAAGGTCTATCAGGCTATCGAGCGTTTCTCCGAAGATATCGATGTCACCATTGATTACCGCAGTCTGGTGCCGGACGTGCCCGTGCTGGCCACGCTTTCCGGCAATCAGCGTCGGAAATTGTCTGACACACTCAGGGAGGCATTGGCTGAGCATGTCACCGGGGAACTGGTGCCGGCACTACGCGAGGCGTTGCTACAGGCTCTTCCAAATCACGAAATCACGATTGAAATCAGTGATAATGCGGAAGAGCTCAGGCTTTATTACCCCAGTGCAGTGGAGAACACCGACACCTATCTGCGGCCCAGCGTGTTGATCGAGTTCGGTGGCAGAAATGCGACCTTGCCGCAGGAGATGTTGACCATTGTGCCTGACATTGGTGAGCATGTGCCGGGGTTGGTGTTTCCAACGGCAGAGGTCGCCGTACTGTCGCCGATGCGTACTTTTTGGGAGAAGGCAACACTCATTCATGTTGAATGCCATCGCCCGGATCTGCGTATCGGTGCTGAGCGGCTGTCGCGGCATTGGTACGATCTGGCGCGGTTGGCTGACCACCATATCGGTCATCAGGCTTTGGAAGATATCGCGCTGCTGCAGGATGTGCTGAACATCAAAGAAACCTTCTTTCGCAGCAGTTCCAGCCACTATGACCGCTGCCTGACGGGCGCGCTGAGACTGATCCCGGATGCGGCGCTGCTTGATGCGTTGAGGCAGGACTATCAGGCGATGCTGAATGCCCAGATGTTTTATGGTGAGATCTTACCGTTTGATCGGATTATCGAACGCCTGGCTGTACTTGAACAGCAAATCAATCAGCAACGCTGAGAGGTTCCATGGAGTGTATGCCGCGTGCATGGTCAATCATTTCGGCCACTTTGAATGCGGCATCCAGCTCGCCAATGCCGAACTGCTGCATCAGCCGGTAGCGTTCTGCTTTTTCCTCGGGCTCGGTCTGCGCCAGGGCGAGGTAGAGACTGGGGGGGACGGCACGGAATAGCACCTCCAGGTTCTTGGAGAGGATGACGCCTTCGGTGAATTTGCCGGATTCTTTCCGTGCTGACAGCATCAGCGTCTTCTGAGCGGGTGTCAGTTCCCTGAACCGGGCAATTTTTTCGACTTCGTCGGGCGGCATCGACAGGCAAATCCACCACTCGATCATGTTGAGCATCGGTTCTGCCGCTTTTGGCAGATCGTCGATGTTCTGCGTCGCGAGCCAGAACCACGCCCCAAGCTTGCGCCACATTTTGGTTACTTTCACAACGTAGGGCGAGAGCAAGGGGTTTTTGGTGATGATATGGCCTTCATCCGTCACGTTGAGGATGGGGCGGCCCAGGAACTGATCGCGTTCGGCGATGTTATTGACGGTGTTGATCAGTGAAATGTAGGCGATTGACAGTTGCGCGTTATAGCCTTCGCGCGCATAGGTTGCCAGGTCGACCAGCGTGATGTCGGCCTCTGGCCAGGGGGTGCCGTCGCGGTCGAACATTTCTCCGTCGCTGCCCTGGCAGAACATATCCATCGCGTCTGCCATCTCCAGCAGGCGAGCACGCCGGATTTCCGGCAGTGTGGTGTCATGGCCGCGTTCACGCAGTGCATCACGTATGTCGCGGGTCAGTACGGTGCGGTTGGCCGTCACGCCGCGTTGGGCTGCGTCCAGAATGCACTGGCGGATCAACGAGCGATCGGCCCGTGTCATGCGGGCTTCTTCCTTGTCTTCACCTCCTGTGATCATCAAACGTGCAGTGATTTCCAGTTCGCCCAGCACATCGCGCTGTTCGTCGGCATCGGTTTCCTTGCTCTGTAGCCCATCATCCAGTTCATCGGCATCGAGTGTTTGTACATCACTGGGCGTTTCAATGAGTCGACGGGCGTCGGCGAACGGCGCGAGACTCACGCCCGCTCCGGGGGAGAGCTTGACGCGGTTGACGGTCAGTCCTAAACGCCGGGCGAACTCGCAGAACAGCCCGAAGGAATTGCCAGCCTCCACAATGAAAATCCGTGGACGATAGATTGCTGTGACCTGATTGAGCAGGTTGTTGAGGGTTGCGCTCTTGCCTGAACCCGTAGGGCCAAACAGGAAAAGGTGCGCGTTCATCTGCCGATCCAGGCGGTTGAATGGGTCGAACGTGATCAGGCCACCTCCGCGATTGAAGACAGTGATCCCTGGATGGCCCGTACCCCGGCTACGCCCCCAGGTTGGTGAGAGGTTGGCCACATGCTGGGCGAACATCAGTTGTGTGTACCACTGTTTGCGGTCTTGGGCTGGGTTGTACATACACGGCAGCCAGCGCAGATAGGTGTTGAGCGGGGCGACTTCGTCCTCTTCGCGTACTGGCTGAAGGCCTGCGCCCAACATCACGTTAGCCAGTTGCAGCCCCTTGTTGTCGAGCTCTTCTTCATTCCGCCCACGCAGGTAGAACGCCAGGCTAGCGCGGTACAGCTTGTGAGAACTGCCGATCAGCGAGCGTGCCTCTTGCACGTCCGTCAGGGTTTGTTCGGATGCCAGCGTCTCGCCCACGGCTTTTTTGGCCAGATGATTCAGGTGCGTTTCGAGCACGTCCTGTGGTGTGGCAACCAGCGTCAGGCACATCACAGTGTCTTCCGGCATCTGGTCGAACAGGGTATTGATGGCATCACCCTTGTGGTTTTCACCTGTCAGATGCCCTACATCTGGTGGGGTACGCAGGCGGTCGGTCACGACTACCCGATGCGGGATGCCGTCGAAGTACCACACACCCTGATCTGCATTTGAGCGCGGCTGGCCGAAGAACAGTCGCTGACTGAAATCGCATCCGGAGGCCAGCTCGATCTCGTCGGCGTCACAGGTATTCGGGTAGGCAGTCAACTGGTAGAAGCGTTCGCGGTCTTCGGCACCCAGTCCCAGTAGTGTGGGATGTGGGTTGAACCAGCGCAGTAGCCAGTCGTGGATTTGTGCGGCATCCAGTCGATGTGCACGAATGCCAGCGTTGGCCAGGCCTCCGCTCAGGCGATCACAAACCACGTTCAATCCCTGCTCGGGTGTCTGGCCGCGTCGTGTTTTGCCGCTTGCGGTGCGGCGATAGACCACCATGCGTACCCGGCGCATTTGACCACGCCAGGGCAGCCGGGTGACCGTGGTGTCATCGAACAAGCCCCCCGGTTTTGCGACCGCGTGCAGATGATGAGCCATCGAATGCAGGTAGAACTCGGTGAAACGTGAGCCCTGTGCGCGTGGTTGAATGTAGCGATGCAAGGTCTGCAGATAGGCGTCAAAGTTTGTCTCGTCCTGGGCATAGAGCTGCAGCACCCAGGGGTTGTCGTCAAACTCATCAAAACTGTCCTGCAGCGCGTTCTCCAGTGCATCCCGTGCCTGTGCAAGCCAGGACGGTTCACGGCCTTCGGTGCCCAATGGGGTCAGTTCGAAGAATGCGGCGACCGAGCTGCCATCCTCCAGCAGCATGCTTTGTGACGTGGGCAGGTATTCAACCCAGGGCAGCAGCTCGACCAGCGATGGCACAACCTGGTACAAGGCTTGTTCGTCGGCTTGTGTCGCGGGGCTGTTTCCCCTGGTGGTGGATCCGGGTTCAGGAATACCCGCCTGCTGCAGCGTGTTGATGTGGTGCTGCCAGCCGTCCGGCCGCTCGTCTTTGGTGACCCCGGCGGATTTACGACGGAGAAGCGACCAGACCATCAGTAGTCCTCCGTACGCTCACCGGGCATCGCGTACTGTACACGCTGATAGAGTGGGAAAATGGTGGTGTAACCCGGCACCGGAACCGGGTCTGTCCCCGCCAGATGCGGGAACACGTACATCAACAAGTCGGGATTGGGCAGCCGCTGAAACTGGCTGCGTATATCATTGGCGGCGGTACGCGAGTAGCTTTCCTGCTCTGTGGAAACAGTGTTCACATCTGCATGGCTGAGTGGGCGACGTAAGCTCTGACGGGCATCGAGCAGTTGACGGTGTGACATCTGACCCAGACTGCCTTCATTGCTGCTCTCCTGCTGCCAGATATCCTGCATGGTTCGACCGCCATGGGGCAACAGCTCTTCCTTGCTGGTAGCGCAACTGGTCAATGCGGTTACCGTTACCATGATTGCCAACGATTTAGTCCAGTTCGAACGCATGGCTTTCTCCTGTACGATGGTCGACCTTGCGGCCTTCGGTTTCGTAGTCAATGGCGAGAGGTTTTTCGAGGTGAACCGCGACTTGTGCGCCTGGCTTTACATAGACCGCTGCGAAGGCCTGGCCATAGAGCTTGTTGACCCAATCCGACATGTCGCGTACGCCGCTGGCAAGAATACGGCCCACCGCCTCGTTGCTGCTGATACCCACCGTGCCGATAGAGCCGTTGGCACCGGCGTAGGACATCTGGCTGCTTTTTGAATCCATGAGCGATGCCGCGCCTGCACCCGCTGCGGTGATCAACGCCTGCGTACCGAGGTACTGCTGGGCATTGCTGCGGCGCTCGCCGGACACGCACGGGATACCGTAGGGATCACTGATCCATCCGAGACTATTCTGGTCGTTGCTTTGCTGATGACTGCGTTCGCTGTCTTGCGGAATGGTGCGGATGGTGCCGTCGTGGAAAACGAAGGTGATTGAGCGTATCTGCCCTCTGACGCATGAGAGCGTCCAGTCGCCGGAGGCGGTGCCGCTGAACACGGCTCCGGCCACATCGGGGATATCGATGCCGTTGGCCGTCAGGTTGTCGGGGCCAACCAAAACTTTGAAGGGGTAGGGGTCATTGACGGTACCGTCGATAGGTACGCGGCCGATCAGGGCTGTCATCGCGACTGAGCCCATCAGTGTTGAATTGGTGGGGACGGTGTAAACAGCCCTGGCTGGTTTGGCTCCGGTAGTGCTGGCACGGGTTACACTTTCGACTGTAGTGTCCAGTGTCTTCTGCGCTGGCCCGAAACTTGTCGGGAAGCTCCGCGCCGTGTTGCTGTTGCGGCCTGCAGTCTGCCTGGCATCGTCAGGCTCTACCCAGCGGATAGTGGCCTCTTTACCGAACCCTTCAGCATCCCCGTCTCGCAGTCCGAGACCGACTGGCAGGTCGGCGTGACCACTGCTGCCGATGCTATCCAGCCGTCGCTGCAAATCTGCCAGCAGACCTTCTGTCTGCTGGCGCTCACTACTGAACTGTTCCTGGTCGCGGCGCAGATTGGCTCGCTCGGACTCCAGTGCGGTGTTGATACGCTGGTCAATAGTACTTTCACGCTGGCGCAGACGCTGGTTTTCTTCGCGCTGCGTCCGGTTGTCGGCAGTCGCGGTTTGCAGTTCGGTGCGCAGTTGCCGAACCTGTGCTACCAGTGTGGCGACGGTGTCACGCGGTGTGTCCCCTTCGATGCCCAGTGCCTTCATTTCCTCCGGGGTGAGTTTGCTGCCTGTATCAACCGTGTCTGGTGCTTGCGTGCCATGACCAGAGAATATGCGGATGCCAACGAACAGCACCAGCAAAGCCACCGGGAGCATCAGCCATTTCAGCAGACCGTTACTGTGCATCACGCACCTCCGTTGTCGGGGGCGTCGAAGTAGGCAAGTGTACGGCAGGATCAAAGCGTTGGATGGCGGGCAGTAACGACTGGGACAGTCCGTGCTTGCGGGTAACCAGATACAGCACTGTGGTGTCTTCAGGGGTACCGTGTGGGCCGAGCGACGCATGTTGGAAAGTAGCGGTGAGGAAATCACCTTGCAGTGCGCGTGGATCTAACTGAATCCAACCACCCTCTGTATGGGTCAGTCGCACGGCCGTGACCCACTGATCTTCCAATCGCCATGAAACCAGCGCTGTCGCCTGAACAGGCAGCGTAGGTAGTAAGGTATCGAGTGGCAGATTACGGTGAAGATTTACCTGCATGATGCCGGGCACGGGTTCAACGGTGCGCAGTGGTACGTACAGGTTCTGTGCGGCGTAGCGCGTCAGTACCACGGCCACCGGCGTTTTATGTTGCGCCGGTCTGGCCTGGTCTGTAGCGGGGGCGTCGGTTGCGCTGTCTGGCGGCTGGCCATCGCGCGGTGGTGTGGTATTGTCCTCGACGATGCGCACAGGCTCAAGTTTCGGTTCGCCATCTTTTTGGGCTGGCATGGCATCAATGTCGAGCAGAATCAACGCACCACTGTCTACGTCCTGCAACTGCAATCGGGTGGGTTCGATGGGCTTGCTGGCACGCAGATAGATGGCACCACCGGCACTCTGCACACGCAAGCGGTCGCCGATGCTGGCCGGGATGCCAACACGGACGTTGTGTTCCACGAACACAATACGTTCCTGTCCGACGGTCAGCGGTACGGCAAGAGGCAGTCGTTCCCAACGCAGGATCTCTACTGCATGGGCAGATGATGCCATTACCAGAGTCAGAAGCCCCAGCCGGATGAGACGGAATTTCATGGGGTTTCTCCTTGCTTGCCCAGGCCGCCACGATTGGGTGTTTCCTGAGTCGGGGGGGAGATGTGCTGCGGAACCCCGTCGTAGCAGTCGAGCACCAAACCAAACGGATTACGGGCCGGATCGACGTCTATTCGTGCGACTTTGAGCGGGTAGCGCACCAGCGCGCGCTTGACCTGCTCCGGGCCGTGGTACTCGTCGGCGCTGAGATCGAGCGTTACGACCCAATCGCGGTCAGAGACTACGCGTACCCGTGCTGCAGGATTATCGCCATAGCCGCGACCGGGGATTTCGTAGACGCCGCGTACACGTTGTTGCAGTTCGCCGGTGCTGCGGCGATAGTCGTAATCCGCCTGTAGAAAGGCGCGGCACGCCGGGGTGAAGTACGGCGACAATGCATGGAGGTTACGTGCGTAGTCCTCTTCTCCGTTGGTTGGCCAGCGGTTGAGCTGCTGGAACACATAGAATGTGAAGGCATAGACCGATTCAGGAGGGACTTCCCACCAGGCGCGTGAACTCCCCGAACGCAGATCAGGGGGGACGTGGATCGTCAGATCACGCGGTGCGCTCCACCAACCGACCCCCATCACCAGTGCCATAAGGAGTAATGCGCTGGCACCGATGCGGAGGGTCTTGATGTGTGCCTGTAAATGCGTGACTTCGTTTTTGAATCGACTCATCGTATCGTCCTCCGGTTCGACCAGAAGCCCGATCGCGTAATCAGCAGGTGCCCGCCGACCCAGCCTGTGAGCAGTGGATAACGGGTTGTGATACGCCATTGCAATTGGCGGTACAGCCAGGTGTCGGGTCGGCCACGTTTCTGTCGTCGCAGGAAGCCGCCTCCGACGAATACGCCGCAGGTGATGCCCAGCACAATGCAGGTCGGTGCCAGAGCGATGGTCGAAAGTAGCCAGGACAGCGGTAAGCCGATGAGCAACCCGGCGCTGCCGGACAGGCCACAGCAGATCCATAACTCATCGGCCGTCAGTCCGCGCACCACCACCGGATGTCGATTGAGCCGATGTGGCAGGAACGTCACTGTGCCGTCTGCGCGGACATGCGGATGCGCTGACATGTCCAGCCTCTCTCACAAAATGCCAGTGGCTTCGGTGAGCAGCCAGATGCCGATCACCAGCAGCACCGCCCCAACCGCGACCGTCAGACCAAACTGACCCCAGGTTTTCTTGCCGTTGTGGATCTCGGCGTAGGTGCCGTAAGCGTGATAGCACACCCCGATGAACATGCTGGCGACCACCAGTAGCGCTACCAGTAGCACGATGTCGTAGCCGTAATTGCGGATGGTTTCCATGATGCCGCCACCTGTGCCACGTGATGGGTTTTCCAGTTGCGGCAACCCCTGTGCGAACGACAGTGCAGGTAAGGTGGTTAGACTCAAGGCCAGCACAGCGCGCTGAACGAGACGAGTGGGATAGCGGTAGTGTTTCATCGGGCTGGCCCTTTTTGGTTACGAGAGCAGGAAAAACGTCAGCACGAGGTACATCGCGAGAAAGCGCACGATGACGCCGAGGAACTGGCGCTGGTTGAGTTGGTTCTCGGCCCAGCCGACGTAGGCGGTTCGGATAGCCCATGCGCCCCACAACAGCAGTACAGCGAACACGATGCCGGTCAGGGTGGTGGACATTGCCGCAGGAGTGATACTGCTGTTCGCCTGAAAGGCGCTGATCTGTGCGGAAGTCATGGCTGCTCCTTCAGCTTCAGCGAGGTGCTGTGGTACTTGGGGGGCGATTCCTGGCGGTAGTCACTGTTCAGTTCGGTGGCGTCGCGTGGCTGGGCGCGAGACGGCGAAAGATAGAACTGGATGCCAGAGCGCACGCGGGCTAAATCACCGAGTAGCCGGGGGTAGTCGAAGTAATAACGTTCGTTTGGCGCGAGCGGCGTAGTTGCGGCGCTTTGCGCGACAACGCGTTGCAGGGCGTCCAACTGACGTAACGCGGCGGCCAGCTCCTGGCGCTGGGTCGGGGCGCTTTCCGCTATTGCCTGCGGCATCAGCCCGAGCAGGGCGAATACAGGGAGGATAGCGTTGAAGCGTGCTGTGCAGAATGAAAGAGCCATTGCATTGTTCCCGTCGTTGATTCAGCAATGGTGAAATCGTGACATCGGAACTTTGTGCTGGCCGCAAAGAATAGGAACTGCGTAGCTACCGGATTTTCTTTAAATTTTGTGGATTATTTTGGAAAAAGCTCAGGTTTTAATGTTTAATATTATTCTTGTGGAAAAATAATGGAGGTATGGCTGTGAGCGAGATGGAGAAAGCACAAATATTACATGCACTGAAAAGCAATTTTAATGTGGATCAGGCTATATTGGATGAGTTGCTAAGGCAAATTAAGGATGAAAATATTAGGTTGAATTTTCCCAGGATACAGAGGGGGTTAACTGCGGAAGAAAATTACAGAGCAATATTTTCGGCCATGCCTTGGATTAAGAATATAAATGGATTGCATCAGGAACAGGAAGTTCATCACAAGAAAAATTATCAGGTTCCTGATTATTCGTTATTGGTAGAAAGTTCTGAAAAAATTAATTTTCCCCTACTGGTCGATGTTAAAGTGGTTTCGGGAAACAAAGAGTCGTGTGAGTTAATGGTCAAACAGTTGCATTCTTTAAGGGCTTATGCTCGTGATCATAATGCTCAATTATTAATTGCGGTTTATTGGGAACGTTTGGGTTATTGGACGCACAATTGTGTGCGAAGTTTTGGAGGTAAAAAGAAAAATAAAATTACTTGGGCTGAAGCTATCGCAAATGATGTCTCTCATGTTTTGAGTGATTATTCTTTTATTGTTGAAAAAGATTTTTATAGAAAGACATTCTGCTCTAAAGATAAATTGGACGGAATGGCTGGCCACAATAAATATGGGCATTTTTCTGAGGTTTTTCTTGGAACTGATATAAGCAATCTAAAATCTTATGATTTGATTTATTCTTCAATTGTTGATTCTGTCTTTCGTGGAGAAGAAGTTGAGGTAAAGGAGGTGCCTGGAGGTGTGGAGATAATTGAGCGATTTAGTGGAAAACGCATCATCAAAGTTAGTAACTGGTTAGTGAATTTTCTTAATTTATGGGATTTTGACCCGACAAAAAAATTTGATGATATGAGAGTCACTACGTTGGGGCGTATTGCAATGGTTGATCTGTCACATGAACTTGGCTTTAAGGTAACGTACCTAATTCCTCGTGATAAAAATGAAGATACGAAAAAACTATTTAAGCAGGCTTATGATGAAACGTATGTTATGAGAAATTATAACTCTGGCTCATGAATGAGAGGCTAAAATAAGATAATTGAGTAGCATGACACATGCTGAATATTGTGGAATAAGAGTGTTACTAACAAGAGTTGCTACAAATACTTTTTAAAACTACCCGCCGTCAGCGCCACCGCGAAGCCCAATAATGCAGCGCCAGGCAGCAGGATCAGCAGCGGATGTACCGAGATCGGCAGCGCCAGGTAGGTTACCCAGGGCAACATGGCCAGCGGCAGTAACGCGGCCTTTGCCCGGTGGTAAATGAAGCCCGATTCCCGGCCTGCGCCAAACCTGCGCACATCGCGTCGTACCAGACCATCCACTAGCCCGACGAATACGGCCATGAGAATGAGCGGCAATGTCAGCACTAACACCAGCAAGCGCACCATGAACGTCAGCGTGGTAAAGGCTGCGGCGATCAGATAGTTTTCCGACCATACATAGACTTGGCTCACGAAGTAGCGGAAGTCGCGCTTGGGTGTCTGGCTGGGAGCACGGGCACGCTCGGCGATCTGCTTTATGCGCTCAAACAGTCCGGTCTTGACGAACATCCATTCATAACCGGTATCGACGATCTGGTGCGCAGTTCGCCCCGGCTCCTGCACAATAGCGCTGCGGGTAAAATTATTCGACAGGTGTCCCAATTCGTATTGCAGCATTGCCTGCGAGTGTCGCCAGCCTTGGTCTTTCCAGAAGAGATTCATGCCTGCGCATTCCACGATGATTGAAATCAGCAACGAGCCGATCAGCACGCCAAGCAACCTGAACGGCAAGGTGATGACACTGGCCAGCAGGCTTTGTCGGCGTGTCTGTTGGTGTTGTGCAGCAGCAGCCGGATCGCTCATGGTGCTCGACCCTGATCGGCGGTGCTGTCGAGGTTTTCATCGAGCAGCTCAGGTGGCAGTGCTTGCTCCTGCAACACGGGGGTCCCCTGGTTCTGCCACCATTGCCCGGCATCGGTGTAGCTCTGGCGCATGTAGCCTGCCAATTGCTGCAGATCGGTCGGCATGACTTCATCCGGGTCGGGGGAGGGCAGCGGCATGCGGACTTTCCAGAGATTGCCGCCCTGCAGCAGCGCGAAGCACTGTCCCTTCGGAAGTTGAACCACATGGGACGGTTCAATCATCGGCACGCTCGACAGACTGACGCGATCCTGAGTATTGCTGGTGAAGTCGGTTTTTGCGTGGATGTCGGAGCTGTCGGTCACGCTGCTGGCCACAGTGGTGGTGTAGACCTCTACCTTGGGTAACTGTTTCGTAAGTAGTTCAGCGGTAGCTGTTTCGCGCACGCGTAACATGAACAGATTGTTGAAATTGCCGACGACCTGACCGGCTTTGGCGCGATTGCCTATGCGGGCTTCAATATCACTGAGGGTTTGAGTATAGGCGGTGATCTGGATGCCAGCGCCGCCCCCTTTGTTGACCATCGGGATGAACTCATCGCCCATCAGTTCATTGAATTCATCGGCATGGACGTTGATTGGCACCTTGGTGTCAGCCGATGCACCCGGCAGACCGTCGTCGATACCGAATTTATAGATGTGTCCGGCCACAGAGACCATATCGCTGAACATCGAGTTGCCCACTGCTGCAGCGACTTCTGCATCGGATAGTGCATCAAGACCGACATAGACTATTGCGCGTTTCCTGATGATTTGCAGCCAGTCGAAAATCGGTCTGGGATCGCTCAGATCCGAATAGTTTGGAGCCAGCAATTGGGCGATTTTGCCGCTGGTGAGTTTTTCAAGCAGGGGCAGCAGGCTGGCGACGATCTTGTCGAAGTATGTTTTGTCGTAGCGAACAGCGGATCTCAAGCCATCCAGTACGGGATCGTAGTTACGCGCCTGGCTGAGGTATTGCTCAAGGGCGACCACTCGCTTTTCACGGCCGATCATGTTCCTGGGAATGTTATTCTCGTTGAGCTTGGCTTCGATCTGGACAATAACCTCCCAGGCTTTCGGTTCTATGCGGGCGAAGTAGTGCTGGGCGTACTCGATGAACAACGCATCGATATTGATGACGTGGCGTTGGATGAGCAGGTAGTCCGGGCGCTGACCCAGTTCGATTAACGCCCTGGCAATGACATTGACAAATCTCCAGGCAAATTCCCTGAAGGCCGCCGAGTTGCCTTCCCTGGAAAGCTGCCCTGCGACGCGGGTGGCGACTTCGCTGATACGACCAAAACGCCCCACCGCGTTGTAACGTGCGCTGATCTCCGGCCACCCAAGATGGAACACATAGAACTCGTTTTCTCTGCCTGCGCGTTTTGCCTCGACGCACATGCTCTTGAGCAGATCCGCGTCACCTTTAGGATCGAAAACAATGACCACTTCATGCTCGCCGAGGTGATTCTTTCGGCGAATGTCCTGGATGATGAATAATTCGGCCAGCCGCGTTTTGCCCACCCGTGTGGTGCCCAGCACCAGAGAATGACCGACGCGCTCGCCCAGGGGCAGGCTAACATCCACCTCATCAGGCTCGATACCGTGCAGGCGCGGCAGTCCACCGACAGGAGGCAGCGGTCTAACCGGGTTGAACGGTACATCCCAGGTGGTGATACGGGGCAATTGTGACAGCGGGAATGGTGCGAATTCCAGCCGTTCCTCCAGGCGTCGGGCCAACTGGTAAGCGGGTGTCGGTTCTACATAACGCCTGAACTCAGGTCGGTAGGTTTGCATCAACCGGTGGGTGTGTTTTTGCTCCCACAGAAACCCTCTACCGATAAACAGCCGTTGTCCACTGACGGGCACATCACGGCTGGTCATCACATAGCGTGGCAGACGCCGGATATTACGACGGTAATGCAGGATCACCTGCGCATCACGCCAGCGCAGTGCGCCAAAGGCTCCGAAGGCCAGTGCGCTGCCGATACCGATGTCTGGACTCAGCGCGAGAGCCCACGGAGCCGTCAGGCATAGCAGTACTGCCCCGGCGCAAACCGCAACGGTATAGAGTTCCACTGGTGGGCGCAGCAGTACCTCGATCGGCTGGGGCTTTGCCATTGTGTTATTGCTCAATGCCGGTGCTGGTGATGAGCACGGGGTAATGCTGCAGACCAAGGCGTTCGGCTAGGTCATCGGCTGCAACTGGCGCGAACTGCAGGTCTGGTGTGATCGCGCGCAGGCGCGCAAGCCCGTCCTCGGTCTCGACATTGACTACCAGGCCGATGGCTTTACGTTCGCGCAGTGATGCCGCCTGGCGCTGCAGCCAGATATGCGATGCTTCATCGTCGCCGACCAGAAAGAATGGCTGCAGGCCCGGTGCGTCGATGACCCTACGTGCTACGGTGCCGGGTGTGAGTTTCGGGCTGCGCACTGGCAGCATATCTGCTTCGGTGGCTGGGTTCACTTGTACCGATGGAATAGTCACGGGGGAGCGAGGGGCATTGGGTGAACGGGCCTGAAGGTTGAGTGCCTCGTAGTACGGCATGGCTGACGCCCCGCCATGGTCCTCCACTACGATAGGCGGTTGTGCTGCGTGCAGCAACGGCGATACGGTGGTGAGTGCCAGGAGAAAGCCGTATGCGGTCGTGATGTGAGTCGTCATGGGGAGGTCTCCTTGCTATTAATGTTGGTGAAGGCTTGCTGTGGCCCCAGTACGCGCTGAAGGTGTTGAGAGACACTATGCCGGTAGCGTGCTGCAGGCGTTCCTCCAGATGGTCGGTGGTAGCGACCAATTGCCAACAGCCAGTCCTCACCGGGAATATATTGCTCTTTGAGGATCTGCGCAGCGATCGCCAGATTGTTGTACGGATTGAGTAAGTCGCAGGGCTGGCGGTAGCGATGTTCTTGCCAACCGAGATTAATCTGCCCCAGTCCTACGTCGATTCGGGTTGGTGGTACGTCCCGCAGGGCCTGGTGTATTCCTAAGCAGGCCTGTACCTGACTGGCATATCGAGATGACTGACCGTCCACATTCAGCGACCACGGCCACGGTACGATGCGCTCCGCACGGCGCACGCCACTTTCCTGCAGCGCCACTGCATAAAGGACGACGGAGGGAATGCCAGCGCGTTGAGCGGCCAACTGGTAGGCAGGCGGAGGGATCTCCTGGCCTTGGGCCAGGCTGCTCAGCAGTATGTTCACCAGCAGAACCCACCGCCGTCGCATAGATGTCAGGGCTGACGCTGCCATTGGCCATTTACCTGTCTGATACTGGCGGGCAGGTCTCCGGGCAGTCCCAGAGATGACCAACGACCGGCGTCGTGGTTCAGAGTAATGGTGCCATTGCGTACCTGCTCCGGGGCAATCTGCGCACGTCTGGCCCAGGCGCGGATGAGCGCATCGTCCTGGCGTGAGTCAACCATATACAGGTCGAATGCGGTGCCGGAAGCCTGTAAACGCTGCACAAGTTGGGTGCATGGCGGGCAATTGTCCTTGATGAAAACTGCTGTGCGTCCGTTGCCGATCACCGCGTTTCTGCTGAGCCCGGCATCAGGTAAGCTTACCCGCTGCATGCCGGGGTTGAGTCTTCGCCACGCTTCGTCGTAAGCGCGCTGATAGGCCAGCAGCTTTTCGACGCGACGAGCTTCTGCTTGCACTTGCAGTTCAGCATAACGTTGTCGCTCTTCATCACTGCGTGCCTCGATACCCAGTGCAGAGAGCGGATCGAGGTTGGGTGAGTAAGTACCGATTGGCCCCTCCATCAGTTCGTGGTAGCGCTGCCATTCATCGGCCTTCAGGCCCCACTCCTGAGCCAGACGTTCATCCCGGTGTTGTTCGCCCTGAACCGGTACGATGCGGGACTGCATCGTGGTGGGGGGCTGTGCCATCGCTGACATTGTCAGAGTGGTCGCGATGAGGAGCGTCATCTGGCGTTTCATTGTGTTCTCCATCAGGGGATAGTCAGCCGGTGTGTTTGCCCGGCGTGGCTGAAAATTGCTGTGTCGCCATCGATGGTTTTCAGTCGCCACTGGCCCACTGTTTCGCCGGGTAATACAACCTGGATTTGCGCCGGTGCCGGTTCTCCACTGGCAGGTGCGATCGATACCATGCGTTGCCCGGCACGCAGTTCCAGACCCAGGATACGGAACGGGAATGGCATTCTCTTAGATGCCGTGGCAGCCGGTCTGGCGATGTGGCTGGTGGTTGCTGTGTTTGGAATAGCCACTGCCTGTCGGGACTTGAGCTGTTCAAACTCGTCACGAAGCGTTTGCACTGCTTGCGTGGAGGCGTAGTTTTCCTGCGTTTGTTCAATCTGCGCGATACGCGTTTCCAGACTTTGCTGTATGCCGCGTAAGGCTGTTGTGCTGGCGGGGGCAGGGCGTGCCTGAAGGGCCTGTATGCTGTTGGCCAGATCTGTCAGGCGATCTTCCAGTACCTGAACCTGCTTCAGGCGGGCATCCATCTGTTCGCGCTCGGTCAGTTCGGCTGTGTTGTGATAGTTCATGACGGCAAGAACGGTAAGTACACCCAGCCACACCCAGATCAGGAGCCGGATGAGCCTGGTTGCTGTTATGGTGGTGTTGTTCATGGTTGCTCTCCGGCAGGAGGGAGGGGCTTAACTGCTCCGGCGACCAAAGTGCTACCATTTCCTGCATCAATATCGGGGCGTTTGAAGCACACTTGTCTCGTACGGTTATCGACATACAGAGTCCAGAACGGTCCGGCCAAGGTAAGCAATGCCTCCCGCAAGGTCATCGGGCCGAGGTGTAGGTGTGCAGCGGGCAGCGGCAGTGAATAGAGTTCACTAACAGAGTGGGCCGTTTCGCAAAGCTGATAGCCACTTCGTTTGAGCGCGTGCCGCAGGCCGTCACCCACGGTGGCACGGGAGTTTTCGGGCATTGATACGTCGATCACCTGCAACAACAGATCGCGCTGTGCCGCGTTGGGAGCCAGTTCTACCAGGGTATAGCGTCCGTAACGTACAACGAGAATGAAATCCGGCGTAGCATCGGGAACCGAGGCGACCGCTTTGATGGGCGGAGAGTGGGGCGGGGCAGTGGTTGTTGTACATCCGCTGCTCAAGGCTGCAATGATCAGCAGGTGGCTGACAAACAGCCGCCGGATTGAATGTGTTGGTGACATGGTTCAGCTCTCTATAGCGATGAGCTGTTACCTTCGTCTGAGGCGTGGGTTTGATCAGCAAAGAATGCGGATTGGGTTCCTTCCTTTTTTGCGTCAAGGTGAAGGACCTGAAGCGTCCGAGTGTGGCCGCGTTGATGAAGAAGTTGGCCTACAAGCAGGCGGAGGTGAACCGAACCTTTGGCATACTGCGCAAGATATTCAAGCTGGCCGAAGTATGAGGGCTGCGACTGGACGGCATGAATCCGTGACGTTATGTTCCGATGTGTCCGCTCGGCAAGGAAACCCGGCTCATCGTGGACGATGAACTGGTGCGGCTCTTCCGTCACCTGGAGCATCTGGAGGCGAAGGGTCTGGAGAACTACATCATTCCGTTGGCGATCCGCCTGCAATCGGTGCCCGTATATGTGGGATTTACTAAAACAGGTAAAATAGTTTATGAAGGCAGCTTCACCATTCCCCGGCAATCACCGTGGTCTGGCTAAAGTTGAGCTGTAATATGAAAATTTATTTAGGCAGAAGTAATAGAAATATGAATGGAATTCTATAATGTCTGTTATCGTCCATGAGCAGTCATTACGTCATTGGTCTTTAACGAATAATATCGAGCGCCAATATCGAAATTTTCAGATTTGCCTAAGAGGTTTGCGTGCGATTGCTCACTCTCATCTTTGCGGATATATTAATTATTATAAGAACCATGAGCATTTTTGCCTGTCCTCTAAATCTAGCTAGGAATAGAGAACCCTATGTTTCCATTGAGCCAAGTAGTTAACAGACCATTTGTATTTCTTGTTGATTCTCCGAATCACAACGATTTGTACGATGGCTACAGCATCGGGATGGCATTACGAGATGCTCTTAAAGCAATAAGAATTCCTTGCGTTTATACCCTCGCAACATGCAAAGAAAATTTCCAAGCTGCCCTAAACAACCGTCTTCTAGATGCTGTTTGCCAAATGCAGCACAATGCAAGCACAAACGCAATCCCGTTTGTTCATCTCTGCATGCATGGGTCACAACCGGGTGTCAGTTTAACGGACGGTTCGTTCTTTAGTTGGTCGGAGCTGCGCAACCTTTTATTGAGCCATAATCATGTAAAGGGCAACGATCCGTATGTGTGCATGGCCTCATGCAACGGATTTAACGCTACCAGCATGGCAAACGCTTTTGATAGTGCTTTCAATATTCTTATTGGTAATACGGGAGCAGTACTTCAATCAGACGTAACCGTCGCCTATATGTCTTTCTACAACCATCTTTTTTATAAAGCTGCAAACTTCGATCAGTCAGTTCAAGCCATGCGTCATGCATCTGGGGATCACAATTTTTATTATGCTGTAGGTCAGCAAGTTAAGAATCAGCGGTTCTATGAAATGCAATCTCAGCTTCCTGTCAATCCATGGTCAAATCCGCAGCCAAGCTTCTAACATGGCGGTCAAGCGGACTAGCCCAAAGCCAGCCGCTTACTGATCGTTAGTAGTTTGGCTGTCTGCTTTGGGTTGTGAGTTCAACGGGTCGATGCAACGCTATCCTTAATCAAGGGAGGACGTTGCCATGAAACGAAGAACGCGTATTAACTACACGCCGGAACAGAAAGCGATTATCTGGGACAGATATAAGCAAGGTGATTCCCTGCATGATATCGCCAGAATGTTCGACAGATATCATTCTTCTATCATGCCCACTATCCACCAGACTGGTGGATACCGTCCTCCTGTCCGAAAGCGGCACCGGTTAGGCTTTTGGATAAATGTATCGAATCGCAAATTCACCTTCATACTTCCCTTCGGGATACTGCTCCAGCTCAGGGTCTTTTACATGGAACAGCCCGAGGTGCGTTGTGAGGCGACCGACGGTGAACCGACCGTTGCGGCCAGAGATGGTGCGGATCGTGAGTTGGCCGCGAACGATGATAGGGGGATCGGATTGAACGGCTGTTGTAGCCATGCTGAATCTCCTTAGATGCGTTTTACTGGCGATAGACCTGGAAAAAGAGACAAGACCCCAATGTGAGGTCTTGCTGATCGGCTTAGCGTGAGGTTGTGAGAGCGGACTCTTCTTCTGCTGAAAATTGTGCTTCAGGCTCGTGTGTACCCGATGTTGTAGACGGCATATCTGCGCTGTTGTCAGGACTTTCTGACTCTGAGGGGGCCTGGTTGGCTGTTGGATAGACTCGTTGTCCATCGATCTTAATCTGGCCAATATGTATTAGCTTGGACTCCAGACTCGCTGCCGGTTCGCCGGCATGCTCGCCCTTCTTGCGAAGGTACGGATTCGCCTTCATGCCATTGAGACGGAAGGCGATCAACACCTTGTGCTGAGCCTCGACGGCTTGCACACAACGGCGCACCAGATGCTGAGCTTCCGGAGCGGTCACGATGGTGTTGATGTATCGGTATTCCGGTTCTTCAACAGGCCCGGCCAGTGCACCGATGGTGCATGTGAGGAACGGGTCACCCTCCTTCGGTGTGACATCTATGGGGCGATTGAGATAACCAATGCCTCGGGTGATCAGTTCGTACTGTTCGATTGCCACCAATATGGCGGGGTCAATCAATTCAACCTTCAGAAGTCTACCTTTGAGGCTGGCTGCGGGTTCACCCTTGCGCTCACCACTGGGGCGGATGAATGCATCGCTCCACAGATCCCCCAGCCGGAACTTGACCACCGGGCGCAACTGCGGATCATCCGTGCCGATATAGTGTTCGACCAGTTTTTTAGCCTCGGCACCTGAGACTTTGACATCAAAATAGCGGATGACCGGCTCTTTGGCAGAGCCGACCAGCGCGGCGATGGTGCAAGCCAGGAAGGGCTGAGCACGGCGGCCGCCACGCACGGGAACTTCCCGCACACGCTGCAGACGACCGTAACCTTCGGTGTGCAGATCGAAATAGGCTTTTTCGCCTGAAGTAGAATGAACCATGATGACATCTCCATTAAAAAATGAAGCGGAGACACACCAGGCCCGATTGCGGGGGTGTGTAACCCCGCGATGGGTTGATAAGGCAGAGGCATCCACTACCGGTATAAGCCGGTGGTCGTTCGCATGAGGATGCTGTGCGAACTGGTTCGGCCATGCGGTTTTCGCCGCACCGCAACTTAGGGCCGGGGTTGCGTGGCATGTCGCTGACAACGTCAGCAAAACATGCAGACAGACTGCCTGTGCCCTCAATGCAAGTGCGACGAGAAACGTGAACTGAAGCCGTTCCCTATTTTCGAGGTGCCATTTATTCAGGAGGAGGCTGTCGTACCGGAAAAATTGATGCAAGTTGGGGAGTCGATCTTGAATGGGCCGCGTATACAAGCGTTTTCAGGATATAGCTGGTGGAATGGCCAGTAGTGGGCTGCAGACGAATGCGCATCAGTGGCGGAGAGACTGGCGCGAGGGGAAAGAAGCCCCCATCAAGGGGGCTACGGGGGGCGAAGGCTAGTCGCTATCGAGGGTTGTCGTCACAACTTGCAGGGAGATATGTGTTGCGGTAGCGGACACATCGAGATCGCCTGCACCATCCAGGATGCGGGTAAACACCCTGTCGCGGGGCTCGAAAAATTCGCCAAAATCGTCACTACCGAACTCAGCGCGTGAACGTTCCCACCAGTCGTCAAAGGGGTCAATGTCAGGGTTGCAGCCAACCGCGTAGGCGATCAGCTTTTGACGTCCATCGGTATGGCGTTCACCATGCTCGGCGAGCCAGTAAACACCATGATCCTTGACCAGGATGATACGGCACTGATTGGCAACGGCTTCGGCGATGACGGGCCGCAGTTCGGCTCCTTTGAAGCGTAAAGTCATAGGTACTCCTGAGATAATGGTATGCCGTGCAATACGGTGAAGAGCCGTTGCCTGGGGACAAGGCATTGGTGCTCGACCCAGTAGCGGCACGGTAAGTAAACGATGTTAGTCAGCTAACCCAGCGTGTAGACGGGGTGTCTCTGCAGCGTTATGACTTACGCCGTAGCGGCTTTTGAATGGTGCACACACGTATGCGACGCCAGCTTCCATCATCGATCAACCTGAGCAGTACCTCCCCGAGGCTATCGAAGAACACACCGTCAACCCGTTCGACCAACTCTCCATCGTGACGCAGTACCACGGCATAGAGGTCGTCGGCGCGCTCGTATTGCACGGTGACACGTCCATCGAATTTCGCCGTGCTTGTGTTGAAGCTGATCGCCGGTGGTGTGGCGATGATGTCCTGGGGCAGCGGATCGACCCAGGTGAAATCCCGCGCACCGGCATCAACTAACAGGTGTGTAATACGACGGAAGCCATCGGGGGCCGGTAGTTCCTCCAGTTGCCTGATAAGTTCCTGTAACTCTGGGCAGCGAGGTTGTGGGATCGGAAGCCTGGCGGGTGCAGAGCCGAGAATATACGTCTTGAGCTTGTAGGGCGTACCATCGGCGGTGTATTCGGTGCGCTCTTCGGGTGTGTCTGCACGAAGGCCGTCGAAGCGGTGCCGCGCATAGGGCTCTACCTGTACCTTGGCACCTTCGTCCGGATCTTCGGTCACAAGCGTCCGGTCAAGCACGGCGAACTCGATGCGGCCGATCTTGACGACAATGGCGTCCTCCGTTCTGGCGATGATTTTTCCCTCAAAAGGTTTGGGATCAATGTGAAAGCCCAGTGCAGACACTTTGGGCTGTCCGTCGAAGATGTTGAACTTGAAGCGGCGGGCATTGGAAGGAACGTGGTCACGCACCAATGACTGCATCTGATTGCGAATAGTTTGATGATCCATGGGAAAGTCTCCAAAAAAGGAACTCCCCAGCCACAAGGGATGGGGACCCTTGTGGGTGGAATGAATGGACGATAAGCGCCCTGTGATGGCGAAAGCCAACACGCTATCAGCGTGCCGCAGTCTTGATGGCCTTGACTGCCTGGGATGTTGCCAGCTACGCCAGCGAACATATATGCAGAATGGCGTGATGATGGACCGTGTGCGTGGAACAAAACGCATCAGGTTACGCCCATATTGGCGCTGATTACGGTAGAAAAATCCCCTCGTAGAGAGGACGAGTGGGGAGGTCAAAATCCTCGTAGAGAAGTAATACACGCGGTGCTGGTAAGAGCATATACCTCCAGTGAGCACTGTGAGTATTGCTGCCATCGAACGACACGCCACTCTGTTCTATAGAAACGGCGTCACCTGGATGGTTGCAATGCCTGAAGCAGACGCTGACCCAGCCACGACACGCATGGTACGGCCATAGAGTTGCCGATGGCTTTGTAGCGAGGCGTGTCGGCCGCAGGTTTTCCACGGTACGGCACCTGCGTCCAGTCGTCGGGCATGCCCTGCAAGCGTTCGCATTCGACTGGCATCAACCGCCTGACTTTCCACTGAGGCCAATGCTGTCCGTCAGGTTTGATCGGCGTGTAGTGGAAATGTGCTTCCCGGTTCGGTGTCAGGGCATGGCTCTTGTCGCTGTTATGTAGCGCAACGCTGAACATGGCAGGCCAGGCTCTGGTACGCCAAGTCGGAATCACTTCTTTTACGGCCTCTGCGCCGTATTCTTGGGCGGTAAAGGCAATGAGCGGGGCATCGCGGTATGAGCCATCTTTGCTGCAGCCTTCGCTATTGTTCGCTGTGTTTACGTCAGGTCTGAAGAAGCCGAGAATTTTCTGAACCAGGAAGTTCTCGGTGCAGATATCATGTTTGGCTCCAGCGGCCATCAGGCAGGCAGCAACGTCAACCGGTCCTGTTCCGCCACCGAAACCGAACGTCATGACAACCTTGCTGTAGGGTTTCAGTCCGGCGTAGCCGCCTGTTGCCGCAGTGCCTGCTCCAGCAGTTCGGGTAGCTTTTTGCCACGGCGCGCTGCCCGCTGAAGAATCCCCGCACACGCTGTTTCGCTCAAAAAGTATTTCGCAGGGATCGAGGTCGTCTCGACCACTTGCCACAAGAAACACGCGCTTGCGACGCTGGGCGACGCCGAAATATTGAGCGTCGAGTACCCGCCATGCGAGACAACGGCGGGGTCCAGACACGTGACCTGCGTGTGCCCATTTGCCCCCTGGCGGTTCGAGCGCATGGCTTTCGCCGGCCAGTGCGCCCAGCAGGTAGCCAAAGGCGTTGGAGTGATCACTGAGTACGCCAGAGACATTTTCCCAGACGAGTGTGGCGGGGAGCTGATGGTTTTTGATGCGGGTTTGATCGATGACATTGGCAAGCTCCACATAGCTGAGGGTTAAGGCACCACGTGGGTCGTTGAGTCCCCGTCGTGTGCCGGCAATACTGAATGCCTGGCAAGGTGTCCCGCCGACAAGAATGTCTGGGGCCGGGACCTCACCGTTTTGTACACGGTCGGCGATGCGAGTTATATCGCCGAGATTGGGGATATGGGGATAGCGATGCGCGAGTACGGCATTCGGAAATGGGTCGACTTCCGAGAACCAGGCTGCTTGCAGGCCAAGTGGCTCCCAGGCGAGGCTGACTGCCTCTATGCCGCTGCATACGCTGCCGTATTGCAGCGTATGGGATGTGGGGTGTGTGTTCATTAGGTCTCCTGTTTGTTGGATTCTGGGCTACAGGCCTGAACGGATGTGTCGTCACTCAGGAGAAAAAGTGTCGGGGACCTGCTGGCCTCCGACTCGGTAGGAAGAAACCACCCATGGGCTGTTCCAGGATGCGGTCGTCGTCAAAACCGTTCTCTGTCGCAGCAATCGCACCCGGCCGTTATCGTGGTTGTGGCCGGAATCCTCTGGCATGTATCCACACACAAAGGGAGCCCAGTTTTTCGCCGTTGGGCACGGCAACGAATACCGCCAACCCCGGAAGGGTTTCCTCAGACCTGACCACCTGTGCAAGGCGTCAGGAAACCCTTCATGGAGAACGGAAATACCGGATAAGGGGGAAAGCGTCTGGTGCGATCCATGGACGAGTTGCCTTCTTGCCTCGCTGCCGGAGCATATCGAGGTGCGCACGGTTTAGTAGAAGGCTGGTGCGCCGGGATTCCCGCACGGACGCGAGATGGAGGCATGTCATCATAGAAGACGTGACAGGGCTCTTCAGGTGTAGGGTAACTCAGGATGCCTGGAGACTGCTGTTACGTTTGCGCCGCGTGGTGCGTTTACGCTTGCCGCTGTCGATAGGCAGCGAGCCTTTGCAATCGGGATAGCGCGGGCAAGACCAAAACGGTCCGTTCTTGCCGGGCCTCTGATGCATGGGCGTGCCACATTCGGGGCATGCGGCCCCCTGCGGCATCTTGATGGATAAGGATGCTCCCCGATACTGCTGTATCAGTTGGGCAATCCAGGCTGACTGCTTGTCGATGAAGACGTCGAGTGTGAGCTGGCCTGATTCGATCATATCCAACGCCTGTTCCCATATGGCAGTCATGCCGGGATCAGCAATGGCACCGGGAACGGCATCGATAAGTGTGAAGGCGGTATCGGAAGCACGTACCGAGCGGCCTTTCTTCAATAGGTAGCCACGGTCAAGCAATCCCTTGATGATATTGGCGCGTGTCGCCTCAGTACCAATACCGGTGGAGTCTTTCAATGTTTGTTTCAGGCGTGGATCTGAGACCAGTTTGGCAACGCCCTTCATCGCTTTGACCAGTTCACCCTGGGTATAAGGGGGCGGCGGCGATGTCTTGAGCGCTTTGCAGTTGATGCCAGTGATCTGGCAGGTCAATCCTTCGTTCAGCGGTGGCAGAGCCTGACTGCGTGATGTGGTATCGCCATCGTCGTCAGGCTTCGGCTCGGTGAGTACTCGTCGCCAGCCTACTACGACCACTTGCTTGCCGACCGCCTGCAGCATCTCGCCTGCGCAAGACAGGTATGCGGTAGTACGGTCGAATTCATGATGTGGCAAAAACTGCGCCAGGTAGTGGGCTCGGATCAACGTATAGACTGCCCGCTCCTTATCGCTCATGGCCACGAGGTTAGTGGGTTCGAGCGTGGGAATGATGCCATGGTGCGCAGTAACTTTGCCGTCGTTCCAGGCGCGTGAGCGCAGGTTTCTGTCTAACTGATCGACGATCGGCCTCAAGCCTGGCTCGGTCTTGAGCAAGCTATCGAATACAATAGGCACCTCGGCGAACATGCTTTCGGGCAGGTAGCCGGAGTCTGAACGCGGGTACGTTGTTGCTTTGTGCGTTTCGTACAGTGCCTGAGCGATTTCCAGCGTTTCTTGTACGTCGAGGCCCAGTTGCCTCGAACAGACCTCTTGCAGCGTTCCCAGATCGAACGGCAGCGGGGGGCCTTCACGTATGCGTTCTGTTTCGACTGACGTTACCTGTGCGCTGCCAGTAACACGCATATGTTCGGTTGCCTGCCGGGCGATAGGTTCCTGCAGACAGCGACCCGCATTATCAGCAGTTGTATCAGGTGGCATCCAGGCGGCAGTGAAAGATTGACCCTCGCTCGACAGCACGACTTCAACAGCCCAGAACGGTACAGAGACAAAGCGTGAAATTTCTCGGTCGCGGTCAACCACCAGTTTTAGCGTCGGGGTTTGTACCCGGCCAACGGAGAGTACGCCGTCGTATCCAGCCTGTCGTCCCAGCACGGTGAATAGGCGACTGAGGTTCATGCCGATCAGCCAGTCCGCGCGGGAACGAGCCAGTGCCGAGAAGTACATCGGTAGCGTCTCGTCAGATGGTCTGAGAACTGACAGAGCTTTGCGGATCGACGTGTCGTTCAACGCTGATAACCACAAGCGTTGGATAGGGCCGCGATAGCCGCATAGCTCGATGATCTCGCGGGCAATCAGCTCGCCTTCACGGTCCGCATCGGTCGCGATGACCAGTTCGGTTGCCTTGCTCAGAAGCTCTTTGACGACGTTGAATTGCGAGGCGGTCTTGGATTTGACTTCGACACGCCAGCGCTCGGGGATAATGGGTAACTGTTCGATGGACCAGCGCTTGTACTGCTCACCATAGGTTTCGGGTGGTGCGGCTTCAACGAGATGGCCAATGCACCAGGTCACGGTGATGCCTGAACCTGTGAGGCAACCATTGCCTCGCTGAGTAGTACCCAGCACACGCCCGATGTCTTTGCCCTGAGAAGGCTTTTCACACAGAAATAATCGCATGGAATACTCGACGGCATGTGAATCATGCCATCGAGTATTCCCGGCTGGACACTTTAAAGTTATAAAGAATGAGGATTGCGAACCACCGTATTTGATTGTCTAATCTGATATGCCGAATCATTCGGTGAGTAGGCGTTCAGGCGCAACACCCGGCGTGGTTCTTCGTTGCCGTTGGGGTACTCGTGGAACTCTGGTGCAGAGCCGATATTTCCTTCGCCGCTGAAATGTGTACTCATATCTATGACTCCCGGTTGATGTTAAATGCCCTTATTCGAAAGACAATGCAGGCGGAAATAGTCAACGGCGTTGTGCTGATGCTTGATATTTCATGTGGCACCCTTTGGGTGGGGATGGTTAAGCTCTGCCTGATGGCCTGTCCGGCGCAGATAAGCGTCGTCGGCATGGGCCAGCTTGCTGGCGCAGTCTCTGGCCTGGCGTGCGAGTGTGTGTAACAGGCTAATCTGCATATTCAGCACAACCCGCTGGACTTCGATTGCGTACAAATCGTCGATGAGTCCGGGCGGCGTGGCTGGGTTGGCCATCATCTCCTGCCACAGCGCTACGCCCATGCTGCTGCGGTCGAGGTTGCGCCAGCGCAGAAAGGTGGTGCCTGCGCCAGTGGCTTGCTGGGCCAGTTGTACTGGTAGCAGGTTGAAGGGGTGGCTGCGTGCCTGCGCCAGAACTTGCCGCTGTGCCAGCACGATCACGTTGTTGCGTAATGCCTCACATTGGCTGGCCCAGTCATCGAGTGCCCCTTTACCTTTAAAAGGTTTTAAAAGGCCTTTTAGGTAGCCTGCATGTTCCAACTGCTGGAAGGTGGTGTGTTCCAGCATGGTGAAGCGAGTTGATGCGATCATACGTGGTCACTCTCGCTATCTTTTGCACCTTCTGTCGGGTTTTCACTGTCATCGGCAGGGGTATCAGCAGCCTCACCCACTGGTGATGGTGTCTGATTAGTGATGCCTGATTGGGCCGTGTTTGTTTGTCCTCGCCGGATCAAGGGCGGTGCGAAGCGTGAACGACGCGTGCCTTCGAGCACGTCCTGCGGCAGCTCTCCGAACTTTTCCACTGCGGCACGGGCTGCGGCATTGTTGGCGGCGAAGTCGTCACGCCGGGTACCGGAGTAGCGGTATTGCTGTGCCAGGCTGAAGAGACTGCGCAGGGCATGGGCACCGTCGTTGAGCCAGCGCTCGAGGGTTGAACGGTCGATCAGTGCGGTGTGGTGAGCCAGGATTAAGCGACGGGCAAGATCGTCGTAGTCGGCCAGTAAATAGACCGCCATAAAGCCCAGTTGCGAGGATACAAACAGCGGTAGTCTGACGGGTTGCACGTTCATGTTTTCACCAAGGCTTAGCGCGGGAGGTACGTCAGCCAGTGCCTGATCCACTTGTTGGCGTAAGATCTGGAGCTGTTCTTTGGTGAGCGCCAGCTTGTCTTCGATGCACAGCATCCACCAGTCGGAGTAGGGATCGTCCTGCTCGGCACCGCGCTTGAGCTTGTTCATGATGGAGACAAATCCGTTCAGGCCGACGATGCCGGGTTTGCCTTCTGTTGCTGCGCGGCCGTGCCAGATTCGTGATGCGTGGTGAGTATGCAAAGTCAGTGACATCGCACTGCGCAATGACCCCAGATTCAATTGCAAAGATTCAGTGGCACTGTTTTCGCTGGCCATGGTGATGATTCTCTGTAGTGAAACGAGTCGTCAGCTTCGGCTGCAACAGGAAGACCGTCAGTCATGAAACCGCACTGGTATTCAGCCTGTTTTGCGAAGAGCCGAGTGCCCAGCAATGGAAGGCCGCGTGTGCAGTTATACCCCGGGTATAGACAACCATGGATGTTCATGGATATATCGAGTTCAAGGGGTATCCAGCAATTTGCGCAACCGTGCCAGATGCGCCAGTGCGACATCCCTGTTCACTGTAGGTGGCCGTGGTGGCGTGGGGATGTCATGAGGTTTGGCGGCGAGCGTTTTTTGGGCGTTGTCCTTCTGCCCAGCCCAGGCTCGAAAGTCACCGCGCAGGGCTTTCTGGATGATGCCGAACAGATAGCCTGCGGGGTTGCGAATGGCGGTTGTCGTGCATCGGGCATCCCATTCGTCGAGGACTGCCTGGTGCTGCGTTGGTTCAACCGACTGTAATGCGGTCAGAGCACCGGATTGCTGCTCAACCCTAAGTGCCATAAAGCGCTCAGGCAAACGAAGCATCCCGAGCCCTTGTGCGCGCGGTACTGTAAGTATTTTTTTATTATTTTCTTTTATATGTACTGTACTGATGCTCTTCGGATTCCGAAGTATGTTGATTTTGCAGGCGCTCAGGTCTGCTTCGGAATCCGAAGTCTGGTCACCATCATTCCGAAGAGGGGGGGTTGTCCCTTCTTCGGAATCACGATCGTTCATATCCTGTGAGTAACCCGACACCATGCTCCAGCCCTGTGCGGCAAGACGTTGTGTCAGAACCTGTAATCGAGTCGGCAGTACCTGACCGCTGAGCATCGGATCCTGGGATATTTCCCGTAGCGTATACACGCCAACACGCTGGATGGATTTGCTGGTATGTGTCAGCGACTGGCTGACCAGAGCCAGGTAGTCGGCGTCAAGCTGGATTGCCTCATAGGGAGTGAGTGGGTCATCGTGTAGTACATAGAGGTTGCCCAGAATGCGGCCTGTGCGTGGATCTCGTCTGCGCCTGACCAGGCTGATCCATCGGGTCAGGCGTAGCATAATCAGAGTACGTGCGACCGTTTCGTGAGACGCTCTGGCAGCGCACGGCATGGAGGCTAGCCATGGCGCGAGCTGATCGTACGTTGGCATCGCGGTGATACCATCCTCTGCGAGCATCAGCCGGAAAACTTGCCAGCCGTTGCGTTCAAGCGGGGTCAGTCGCCCATCCATCAGCAGTGCCCGTGGCACACTGTCGTGGTGATTGCCGCTGAAGAGGAAACCATCAGTTGCCGCAGGCGATGAGGTGGGTTTAACCGGCTTCGCAGATTGCGGTTGCTGATGGGAGAACACCTGGTCGAACAGCTCATTCAGTCGAGTGGGGCAGTTCGTGCGTGTCTGGCCTCCTGTCATCAGGTTTGTCCTTCATCAATCCATCCGCGTATGGCACTCCAGATAACGGATAGAGGCAGACCTGTAGCCTCGGCGAGATCCGCTGCGATACCCAGCATATGCATATCGTCATTGAGTGCCACTTGCTGTGATTTAATTGCAGCAGACCATCGATGCCACAGATCGGTATCCTGTTCTTCGGTCATAACGGGGTGGCGTCCTTTTCTTTTGGGTAGACCGAGGACGCTACGACGTAACGCGATTTCCTGATGAGTGAGCCCAAAGAATTTGCTGATAAGCTCGGTGCTTGCACCCAGACGCAGCAGCCGGTCTGTTTTGACGATCTCTTCGGTGACATCATCAACCTGATGCAGCAGCCGACGCAGCACATCACGATTAACCACTACCGAACACCAGGATACGTTGGCGTTGGCCAGCACGCTGGCCATGGCAGGATGCTTCAGTGCATCAAGGTCAGTGTCATCAAATCCCATGGATTTTGCTTTGCGTAGTTGACCATTGCGCAAATCATGCAGGGCTTGCGCGATGACAGCCTGATTGAGAGGGTGTGGACCGGTCATGGCTGTGCTCCTCATGATCCGGACATGCTGTCGTGGTCATCTTGTCTGCCGTTCTCCATGTCGATCAGCCGACGTGCCAGTCGCAGCAATCGGAACAGCTTTACCAGCGCACTGTCATTGAGTCGCTGCGGTGCAGCGTTTGCGTCATTGCTCGCGTCCGATATCCCCTGCAACAAATACCCTAGTTGCCCGAACGGCATCATAGATGCGGTATCTGAAATAGGATGTGTAGCAGGCAGATAGGGGGTACTCAGGGCGTGCAGCAGCGCCAGCGCCATTGATGCTGATGTGTTTGTGTTGACTCTATCATCGGCGTACTGGCAACTGAATCCGATGCCGTTTTCGTATGGTTCAATGGCATCTTTTGCGCCGACTTCGTGAGCGATTTCGGCTGCAAACTGTGCGATATGGGTGCGTAGTCGAGCTGGCTCATCGAGTGCTGTTTCGATGTACCAGATATCGGTGATCGGATACAGGCTGTCAGCTTGGATAGGAATAGATTGCAAGACATTGCGTTCGAAATCCGGCAATGTCTCGCCGGTATGGTCGGCGACTAGGCGCTGGATCGACTGTAGTCGTTTGGTTGTGCTTGCCGGAGAAACAACATGCTGTTGCAGCTGGGCGGCATGTCCGCCGTTTTCTGTTGCTGATTTACCTTGTGGGGGGTGACCAACAGGTTCAGTTGGGGGCGACGCAGATGGTGCAGACTTCTTGTTGCTTGTTGGTGAAACGGCGTCACTGAACTGTGTGGGCCCAGATGTGGCTTCGTGCTTCGCTGCTGATAGTGGTGGTTTACCTTGTAGGGTCGATACCCCGGATTCAGCCAATGGCGCTTCGTTACTGAGTAACTGCCAGCGTCGGTCGGAGTCGGTGATCTCGAATGCCAACGTGTCGTATTCCATCTCCAGCAGATCGGCCATTTGTCCGATCAACTCATCTTGTACACGCTGGACAGTGAAATTTTCCGGTGTACTGTCGAACATTACCAATACATCCTGGAATAAGATGGTGAAGTCGATGTGATGGTGCGCATTGGTGCCGCAAGCAGACCAGGCTCGTTCAGCAGCGCGTCGCAGGCTGGTCAATTGTTCAACCTGATGCCTTCCCAGGCCCGCATAAAGAACCGTAGGGATGGCCGGGAGCAAGTATTGAATGGCTTCTTGCATGCGGCTGATATGAGGCTGGGAGATGGGGTAGCCATCGGCCTTGAGACGCCGGGCCAGTTCTGATTGTGACAGTGTTTTTCCTGCCTCTTGCTCATAGAGTTCTCGTGCTTTATTGACGCCTAGAGCACGTTCAATAAATGACAAACCACCGTGCAGCTCGTCCTCAGCCAGATGCCCTGTCAATGCGATGATGTCACCACGTTCCGGCCATGGGCGAAACAGACAGGGAATGCGGAAGAAGCGTTCATCCCTGGTCTCCGTCCAGAGCTCGCGCAGGATCGAGAGTCTGGTATTGCCTCCAGTACGAATGATATAGCCCTTTGCCCCTGGACGCTGGGTGATGGTGGGCGGTGAGTCTAGCCCACGCTCGCGTATTGAGGCTTTGATCTCGTCGTAGAGCGGGTTACGGGTCAGGCGTGGATTGAACTCATAGGGTGATAGTTCGTCGAGCGTGACAATCATCGCTGTTTCTGCAATAGGTGCGCTCAACACCTCGGCAATCTGTACTTTGCTCGTGAAGCCTTCGCTCAGTAATTTGCCGGCAAGGTCTTGTACGGAAATGTCAGGCATAGCGGCCTCACTTGTTAAGAGAGGATTCGTCAGTAGCAAACAGGTGCTGTGTTCGCCGTAGTAAGGCGCGCGCATTACGCCCAGCACAATAGTCGCTGGCTGTCGAGCTGGTGAAAATCGGTGGCATACCAGGTTTGGTGAACTTCAAATGCCCACCAGAGGTACGCTTAACCTCCCATCCTTCTTTTAGTGCATATTCGATCAGCGGTAGTAACTGCTTGTGGCCTCGAGCCAATTCACTGGCATTTGACATAGGCATACCCTCCGCTGGTTTTTCCTGTGACCTCTATGAACGGCTCATGCCATTGGGGAAACAATTCGGTTGCCAGGTGGCACATGATTTCTCGTGTAAAGCGCGTCTGGTACGCATCAATGCGATGCGCGGGCAGGCAGAGAGTTGCTGCACGAGGAAAGACTTCAATTGCTGATATCCTTGTGTCCAGAATGTGAATGCCCACTTGCTCAGCAGGTGTTGCGGTGGGTATTTCTGGCGTGACGGGCGAAATGGCTTGCTGCCACATCAGTAATTCCAGCTCCAACAGGACTGTGCGTACTCCCTGTGCGTCAATTACAACGAGGTCGTAGTGTGGCTGGAACACAGACACTAACAATAAGTTGTGTAGCCTCAGCCTGCCGTCTGGAGCATGAAGCAGCAGCGTGTACAAATGCGGGTAATCATCGTTGGATAGCAAAAGATCCAGACGATTAATGGTGATACGGGAGACAGTTTTCCCCAGATCCTGCCTGTTGAAAGCCAGCAGTTCATCGATGCCGCCAGGGGCGTGGCTGATCATCTCATAGTAAGAGGGTTGCGTAGGCTGCATATCCAGATCGAGCAGGAGTATGCGCAATCCGGCATCGGCAACGAAACCTTTTGGGTTGGCTGCAATGGTTGTTTTACCCACATCACCTTGTGTCGAAATAACAGAAATCACCTGCATGGCTTGCTCCTGGTAACGAGTGACTGGGAGCAGTTAGGCGCGTTCTTTGAGGCGATCAGTGATCCACTGATCGATCTCGGCAGAGTCCCATCCGACTGCGCGGACGCCGAGGTGCAGAGCTTTGGGAAACTTACCCTCCTTCATCAGGTTGTAAATGTGTGCTCTTTTAAAGCCTGTTTTGGCTTCAACTTCAGCCCGGCGCAGGATGCGACGTTCAGGAACGAGATTAGTGTTCTGCTGGAACATGATAGTCACTCCTTAATGCTTGGTAGCGCTTATTGAGGGTGATTACCATTAAATAGTTACCGTTAATAAGTCACCTCAAACAATAGGAATGAGTTGGTTACCGCTTTCATGTGTAAGCGTAAACTCAGCGTCGCCAGCCTTGGTGGTGTCAGCCTGATGCGTCCTTTGGTTCGATGAAGCAGCTGACCCCCCTAGGTGGTTTGGTGGTTTGGTGGTTCGAGGGATGGACCGATATAAACTCCAGGGTGTGTCCCGTAACTATTTTTTGTACAGAACAGCATTGTTATGGCTATGCAAAAAATGTTTTTAAACGATAAAGAACGCCTTGAATCGCACAATATTCAACCAAAAATCACATTTCGGAAATGATTCCTGCAGCAATTTTTAATATGCAAGGAGGAAGGTTAAGTGACACACCCTCATCCTCCCTAATTCCATGTTTTTAGTGTATAGGTCCTGCCAACACATCAAGTAATGAGTGCGTGACAGGTCTTATGAGGTCAGAGAGGGCATCGTAACCATGAGCTGGAATTCCTGAAGCAATATATCTCTCATTGAGATAATGCTGGCATAATTTCTGAGTATCTTCGTCAAGTTTTCCTAAAGACGCCAGATAACGAGAAAAACTCGAAATTTCACTTTCAGTGGGGACCGATGCCAGCCATTCGCCCATTAATGTGACAAAATTCGCGTCGTTTCCCATCCTGAGTTTGAGTGCTTGGTTAATTCTGTCCTGAAAATCCCACAGATCATGATCATGGCGGTTTATCATTTTTTTGACGATAACGCCGAGTTGCTGGCTATCAGATCTTGCTGAGCCAAGAATGATAGGCGTCACAAATAGTGATCGCGACTCTACCTCTTGAAAAACCTTTTCTACAAGATTATCAAGGCTGGAATGGTGAGGATCATAAATCGCCATAGCAGCAATGCCATGTCTAAAATCAGTATCCTGCAGTACTTTTAGTATTTGAACTGTCAGCTCTGGCGTGTCCGGAAATTGGTCACGTAATATATAGGAAGCTTCGAAGTAGCTTTGGTATAGCGACCATGTGTCATTGGTTTTTACTTTTCCCAACGCTTGAATGGCTGATAAGCAGTGCCTCTGAAGCAAATCACTTTTGGGAAATGTCCTTGCGAGTGATTGTAAAGTCTGGGCATCCAGAACATGAGATGAATTTTCACAGTGAGCGATGAACTTCTCTCGCAAAGATGCACTCCCACTAATATATGGGGATATGAGAGACCAGAAATTGTATTCTGAATTTATGTCGCTAATTCGAGACATAAATTTTTTATCGAAACACATATCAATTTCATCCCAGCGCTCAGCAACTAATCTTAAAAGGGCTTTGGATTCTCCGCTATATGGCCCTAGTGAAACAGTTAATGGCTTATTATTCCATTCGAGGCGAACAAACTCGTTCACGGCACCGTAAGCCACCAATCCCGCAAAAGCAGCTGCATGGCGCTCTTCAAAATCTGGAGCTGCAACCTGAGCATCTGATATCAAACGGTCAATAGTTGTTTGACGCTCCACGTTTGCGGGTAATAATGCCTGATAGTATTTTATTGCACCTTCGATTTTTAACTGACCGTCAACCTCATTATCATATCGGCTGAGTATTTTTTCTGCAGTCCCATTTCTATCAAATTCACTGGCCGCAGCGTCCATAATTTGATGGCGCATGGCAACGGAAAGAGATCCTACGTGTTTTGCTATTTGTAAACGGACTTCAGGTAGTTTGTGATAAGTAGAGGCAATCATTGCAAGGGGCGGATTACGATCTTCAAGTTTTGAAAGCGCGTATTCTTTTAACCTTGGCTCATCCGGACAGATCAACAGCAAATTGTTGAGGCCTGAGTACATATTGTCTGGCTGAGTTAAAAAGTGGGTAACCAGGAAGTCAGTGATGTCAGCATCTGCACCAACATCAAGTTGAGTAAAAGCAGACATGAGTAGGTCGGTCCTGACGCCATCCGTGGTCTTGGCAATACTAATCAGAGCTTCAATGCATTCCTCCCTATCCAACATTTTGGGGAGTAAACTGACAATATGTCGTTTTTTTTCATCTGGCCATTGCAAGATTTCTTGAACAAGAGCATCCACCTCGTGGTCACCAGCCTTCCACTTGTGAAGTAAGGGGCTTAAAAACCAGAAAATTCTAAATCCTTCAGCAGTTTTTACCTTATTTATCAGGTGCTGTTTGATTCGTGGTTCTTCAATTCCACTAATGACAGGATTCAACTCATATTCTTTGTACTCCATCCTCTCAGATAATATGGTGGAAATGACTTTTTCACGTATCTCTGCATTTGCTTCAGTAAACCGTAACAACCATTCCCAGTTCATCCCTAAACTGGCTAGAAAGGGGTGTTTAGATTCCAGTTCGCGTAGAATCCAGGCAATAATATCGGTATTTTTCGAGTTGCAGTTTGTGAGGTATAGAAGCGCTACTTGTTTATCAATCCCTTCATCTCTCCTAAACGAATTATCAAACGAATCTAAGCATTTTTTAATGACTGACTCATTATCCTTCCAACCCAATATCAGGCACAGTCCAGCGAGATCTCTGTTGTAATAATCGAGGCGGCTATACCAACAAAGCAAATCCAACAATGAATCCAAGTCTTGATCATCATGTATGGATAGTTTCACTTTGCAAAAAACCGCACTCAGCCGCAGGTGTGTGTCTTTTGAGGCTGTCGCAGAAGAAATCAGCGCAGGTAATGCATCGTTCTTTGGCCAGCCAAGCACAAGAGCCTCTAACGCAATCCCCACAATCATTAATTCTGAATCACCCCGAAATAGTGATAGCAACCATTCCTCTACCACAGCATCTCCGGCGTATTTTAAAGCAAGAACATGAGCAGCAGACCGTGCATTGTAGACGTTTTCGTCTTTCATACCGTGCTGAAGGATATTCAGCGTTTCATCTGAGTGCGGCCATGCTGATAAAGTGTGATAGAAGTTATGCAGGTAATCGGTGCTTTTGATGCCCCAGGTACTGATAGCTGCAGAGGCTTTTTCTCTGAGAGTTGTGTTATAAACCCCCTCAAACACGGCGACAAGATGCGCACTCCTTTCCCCTATCCAGCCCGAACCAGTAATAATACTGAAACTTTGCTCAGCAAGCCTGAGAGCTGTTGGCTTGTTTATCTCAGCACCACCAAACACAACATTAGCAAGCAGTAAACGGCGTTGCAGTGCGCCGACAGCATCACTTTCAGGCTCGTCAATAACTCTGACAATTTTCTCTGCCTCAGATCGCCGGTTATTTTTGGCAATCAAATCGCTAAAAACACTTCTCCAGCGAAAGTGGCTAGCATTGGCCCTGACAAACTCTAAAATACGCTCAATGGGCCAGCCGTGGATGTGAACCGATGCCAGATATTCTTCCAGACTTGCGTGTACAAATCCGACTTCTGCACGTCCTTTTTCAACTAGCAGTCCCATGGTTTCTGAGTTCACAGCCAAGATTTCATTGGCAACTTCAATTGCTTCTCGTTGCGCATAGCTGAACCCCTCAGGATCTGTCAGAAACGTTTGAATGCATTTTCGGGCCAGATGAATGGGATACCCGGCATCGCCCCCCTCAGAGCGGATTTTAAAAGCGAGTGCGGCAAGTGCTTCCCGTCGCACATCATTTGAAGCCGCAGGTGAAAAGCGTGGAACGACATCTCCCGCTGCGGTTGCACGACTGTGAGGGTGGCGTTCTAATAGAAGCTCAGTGAGCTGACTAAGAGCTTGAACTTTGTTAATAGGCAGAACCAACTGACGGATAGCAAGAGCAATAAGCCCCAACAGCAGTAGTGGTGTTTCAGCTAGGGTGGACAGCCCACGGCCCTTGTTTAACTCATCAAAAAAGCGGTTTGTCTGCCAGAGTACGGACTCTGCGCTTTGAACAGGATCGCGATGTCGATCTACGTTTCTTGAGAACCAGATGGTGGCAATTTGTGTTTGCTGCCTTTTCGATAAAGGCGCAAGTACGCCCACGGCCCAGTTATCTGGAATGCCCCCAATGGTTGTCAGCCCCCCAGGGCGAGCACTGACCAGAACAGGAATGCTATGTGCAGAGACCACAGTCAGCATCGCCTGAAGTGTGGTACGAGCGGCTTGCTCGTTAGCCCACTCGTCAAGGCCATCCACAAAAAGTACCACACGGTTTTCATCAATCGCCTTATCGATCAAAGCGACCAGATTTGCCGTCAACTGCTGCTGCCATGTTTCCCGGATTAACGCTTTAATGCTCACGACACCGCCATTCGCTTCCGTCAGACGTACCCACTTTGCGAATGAGATGAATAATGGGAGGTGGCGTCCCCATTTCTTTGCCACGTGCGTAAAATGATTTTGCTCCCCAAGCAGATCAAGCGCCAGACAGCGCAGCACAGTGCTCTTTCCTGTGCCAGCATGACCAATAACGGCAATTTGATCAGATTGCGCTAACCAGTTCAGAATGGGGGTTCGTCGATATTGTTCAGCCTGGCGGCTTTCTTCACCTCGGGATTGTGGATGCGTTTCAATCGGCTGCTGATCATGCGCAAGATCCTTCTTTTCGGCAGTTTTTTTTTCGGGTGCATGATTCTTGACGTTTTCTCTCAGTAAAACATCGGGAGCGGAGAAACGTTTGAGTAGAGAAATGGGTTCAATCGGCTGGTCGGAAAAAGGCGTTGGGGCATTGACTGGGATTTTATCAAGTAGCTCAAATCCCGCCTGGTAGACTCTCAGCAGTTGCGATCTGACTTTCTGGATTTCCCCACCATCAAGCTTGTTAAGAAGATCCTGACTGACAGTATCGCCAAAAAAATGTTTTGCACATTCTCGTCCAAAAAATTCCAGAACGATATCCGGATGGTCGCGTAGAGCAGTGCACAAGTCATGTCCACCCAGAACTTTTAACACAATATTCTGAGTACGAAAGTTCTCAGCTTGTTTTTCAATGGCGTCTTGAAGGTTTACATCATCAACAGTACATTGTACGACAATATAAAAGATGTCCGTTTTACCCGCCCATCCGCCTGACAGAAATATCGCACAGGCACTGTTAAGATCTTTATTTGTATATTTTTTATAGCGTTTTGCTTGCCAGGTGTTGTATCGCCCGTTGCGCTTCCTCGCAAATATATCAATTCCCTGCTGTGCCTGGCCTGTTCTGCCATACAGACTGTGTGACTCAATATCCGCATCCTTCCCCGCTAACCGATAGCAGAGTTTTTCGAAGTTTTCCCAAGTCAGCTCAGCAAAGGGCAACGTCATCGTAACGGAACGTACGGCCACAAAATCTGGTACGTGATTCGCCGGTGAAGTCACTGCCATGTCTGTTATTTCATCCAATTCCATGTTCACCAGCTCTTCCTGTTAAACGGTTTGGGGATTTCGGGCATCCGGCCAACAATGCCGTTGGATTTATATAATAACGAATTCGTTAACTGCCGTCGAAGGCCATGACGGGATTCCTGCTAATAATACAGCGCGTTTTAGTTAAATGGTGTATTACTAAACTTGGTGGATGTCTATGCAGAATGTTTAACGCAGTTGGACTCCTATAAACTTTTATCTTGTGCATTTGTATAGCAATAAGCAGTTAGCATTTTTCCTTAGACCTGATCCGCAAGAATCAACACGGCAGGATACATGCAACGTTTGCTTGGCACAAAACGGTCGAAGAAGGTAGATGCGTCTCTTGACTCATCAACCAGGTGTTATGGAAGAGGCTGACAACAGTTATGACGCCAATATCCGGTATAACGGAGAAAACCTGCGCGCGGCGATTGACTGTGTGAAAGGCTGATATCTGGTGCTGAATGTGGGTTAGTACCTTCCGTGCTCGTCGGGCAGGATTGCCCTCCGGTGCTGGCGACATGGAGTCCGCTGGGGACCAGCGAATGAATATCGTTTTAACCGGACATGTAATCCATTCGGTTATATGGTGAACAATGTAAATATGGATAAAGAATCCAGCTTCATTTCAGTGGGAGACTATCTGTTTTCATTGTCATCCAAGTCATTACCTGAAACCAATAAAGCTAAAGCTAAATTTGCCGATATGTGAAGAAACTTATTGAAGAAAAAGGGAAAGTCAGAATGAAAATCTTCACCGGTATAGTTCTAATTTCAGGTCTGCTTCTTGCAGGATGTTCGGCCCAAAGATCATCCGAAAAGACACTTTATCTGAAAACTGAAATGCAGTCTTCCGTCTCGAACGTAGCAGAAAATTCAGAGCAGGTAGACAGTCTGCTTAAGGAAGACCGTGTTCGCCACATCCACATGTATGGTCTACAACCTCTGGCAGGTAAAATTTATCATGACGATTTTGATAAAAAATACACCGCAGTATTTATGTATATAGACATGATTAAGGACAGAAATGGTTATACAGCAATAATTAGCGGCTCTATTGATTATTACGACACTCAACGTTACGTAAACGGGAAGTTGGTTGGCGACGTTATTAAATCTGTACCTATCCCGACAAAAAATATTGTTTTTGAAGACCGAAAAGCCGTCAGTATTGAACTTCCACGCGGTATCAGATTTACGGCTCAATTATCTGAAAATTGCTGCTCCGGCATAACCTACTGAGTCCTTTGAGCTGTTTTGATGATGTTGTGGTGGGTAGCCCATACATCCCCTGTTCATGAAACGATGAGCGCAACCTGACGAACAGAGTATAACCGCCGGTGCGATAAGGTGTCGGCCAGATATCCGAAGCACTCTGGTGTGCTTCGGATATCTGGCGATTTTTATTTCCAGTGAGCCTTGTCTTCCTAGATGCTACGCAGCATTCCTGTTGTAGTTACTCTTACACGAAACAAGTCATAACTGAATACAGCCTTCTGATCGTCATCAAGTGAATCAGCACCTGTCAGTACGACTTAACTTCCCGGTACAAGAGTACTTTTGTTGACAACAATACAGTTGATGGTGCGTGTTAATCAACGGGGAGCTGGTCAGTGTTAGTGGATGTTCTTTCATATTCACTGTTGCTAATCCACGCAGTGACATCCCTGATAGCCTGGGGATGCGAGTGCGTGGAGTGGAGCATTGCGGCATCATCTTTGGGAACATATTTGTGGATGCTGAATTCCCCTGCCGGGGTTTCTGATGAGGATATAAACATATTAGGACAGAACATGAGGCGCAGGTCTCCATATGCGAGTGCTTTGGCCACTCCCAGCCAGAACGAGAAAATGGTAACGGGCAGGGCCGCTGTAATCAGTACATTTGGAATGTACTCCGATGGCTTAAATAGTTGCCATAGATGCACCACAGCGATAGCGATGAATCCTACCCCGCAGACGGCAGCGATATCTCTTATGTTTGGGTAAAAGTACCATAAGGTTGTACCGACCGCAGCATAGATGAAGTAACTCAGTACTGCCGAAGCACACAGGAACTTTGCGTCAGGTCGAGATGCATCTTTAAGCTGCGCTAGAACTGCAAAACAACTTTCGTGGAGTGAACTGACAAACCTTAGCGCTGAATCAGCTTCATCCCCGACGGCCTGGAATATCTGTACGTTGTTAAAATTTACGGATTCCTGATTTTTACGCTCTTCGACCTCCTTATGAAGCGAATTACGGCAGTGTTTCGATATCGCCCGTTCAGCTAAAGCTGTCAGGCAGAAGAGAACGGCTGCGCCAAAAAAATCATAAATGCCAAATGGTAGAAGAACGGCTGCAAGCACTAGTTGAAGGGCGAAAGAGCCACCGATATCGGTCAGATAAAAAAGTGCACCTGAAGTTCGTTCAATTTGACAGCGATAAATGAAAGGTGGAGATAGCAGACAGACCCCTCGTACTTTGTGTGCAACATCTGGTCGTCGATGCGACATTTCCCGCACAACTGCACTTCCGTGGCTGTGTGCAATAAGGTAATGATGTCGCGCGGATGATTTTGCCAGTTTCTCGCCTAAGATGATTGATGCACGGGTGCGAGACGTGATGGTGTTTTGTCCATCCCAACTGAAGTGTGTTATGTCTACATTTAATCCCAGCGCCTCGATCTCTTTACGTAATGCCGAGCCCGGTTGCACCCAGAGGGGATTTTCATCGAAAGTCCCGTTGATGAGATAGATCATGACGTCTGGGGTAGGTGTTTTTACATCATGATGCTTCATGGCTGGTTGGGTAGTCCGTCTCCAGAAAGACAGGTATATGATGTTCCTGAAAACATAAAAAATTAAGAGACACAGCAGTATAATAGCAACAGGAATGGTTAAAAGACCAATCGCTAACGTTTTAAACAGATATTTCAGAGTGCCTTTAGGATGAACACAAAAGAAACAGATAACTGAAGAAAATAGAAATATAAAAAAAGTCGATAGTCCGCCTAAAATGATGATTAATATCCATGTCTGAAGGGCAAAGTGGCCAGCCATAGGCGTTGTTCCTTAAATAATAATATGTAGTACATTGAAGGTTTCAGGACATTAATATTACACTGGCTTTTGATAAATATGAATTAACCTAGCGAGCGAGAAACGGTCTAACCGGAGCGCTTTAATTGTGTGATTCATAGACATCGTTTCACTACAATGGAACGTTATGGACAGAGAAATTCAACAGCGGCTGCTGTGGGTAAAACTCTACGAAACGTCTGGTGATGCGGGCTTGTATGCCGCCGTTGTGGTATTTCTCGTCCTACATCGAACTTGAACTGAGAAAATTGAAACGATGTCTATGAATCACACACCTTATGTTTTTGTGTTTGAATATAATTGGCCCACCACTGCATTAGCTCCGTTCTTTCCGAAAGATATTCGGCACGATTGTACGCTGCGATGATTTCGCTGCTTTGGGTATGAGCCAAAGCTGATTCAAGCACTTCTTTTCTAAATCTACCGCATTCTTCCGCGGCCGTCCTTGCGATTGACCGCATACCGTGAGCTACAAGCTCTCCACCAAAGCCCATACGAATGATTGCTGCATTTGCTGTTTGTTCATGCATATGGTTGAAGGGAGTTTTGATGCTGGGGAAAACCCACACTCTATGACCACTGATTGGTTTCATTGATTCAAGGACGCGTAAAGCTTCTTTGCTTAATGGGACTTTATGAGGGCGTTTCATCTTCATAAACTCGGCTGGAAGGTCCCATACGGCATTATCGATATCTATATCCATCCATCTGGCGCGAACAGCTTCTCCCGGTCGAACCCAGGTCAACAACTGCCATTCAATCAGCATACGTGTTTCTAACCTTATGGATGCATTAGCCAGAGCAATCATAAATCTTGGTAGTTCGCTGGGGGGAAGGGCTGGCATATTCTGCTTTTTAGGCTTACTGAAGCGCTGGCCGAGATTATCAGCAGGATTAAACTCAATAAGTTCTTCTGTCGCAGCCCAACGGAAAATTTCATTCAGGCGCGAAATGATACGGCGCAGAGTTTCTAATACGCCTCGTTGTTCGATTGGGTCAAGGTGCTGTTTTAACAGCTTAGGCCGGATTTCTTTGATAGGGACATTGCCTAATCCGGGGAAAATATTTCGTTCCAGACTCCGCCAGATGTCTTCTGCATGGTCTGCAGAAATACCTGAGGTCTTAATCTTCTCATCTAACCACTTCCTTGCAACAGCCTGTAGCGTATGCTCAGTGGCATCCTTAAGAGCATTAGCTTTATCGTTGTTGTGAGTCTGCGGATCGATACCGTTTGCGAGCAATGACAAATATTCATCACGTAAAGTTCGTGCCTTGGCAAGGGTAAGATGAGGATAAGTTCCTAAACTCATCTTAGTTCGCTTTTTAGTTACTGGTACCGCATACCTGAAATACCAGTTTTTCTTGCCACCTACAGAGAGAGGAGCGATCCGTAGCATCAGGCCGTCGCCATCAAAAAGGTTGATCTCCTTTTCTGCTGGCTTGGTATTTTTGATTTCGGTGTCAGTAAGTTTCTTAGCGATCTTTGCCATTTTAGGACCCTCGATTTGGGGACCCTTTGTGTTGGGTCCCCAAAAGGGTGCCATAACGAGTAGCTTCTAGCAAATCTCAGTAGACTTCTGTAGACGTAAAAAAGCCCGCAAGGCTGGTTCCATGCGGGCTTAGTAGACTTCAGTATACTTCAAACAACTAAAAAGTGGTGGAGCTGGGGGGATTTGAACCCCCGTCCGAAATTCCTACACCGTCGGTACTACATGCTTAGTCTGGTCTTTACATTCGCTTGCCAGCTGCGGACAGACACGCCACTAACAAACTAGCCTGATTGGATTTAACGCTTCAACCCCAGGCAGGGCATCCACGCGATCTCTTTTGGGTTTGACCTCTCTTGATCCCCGTCCTAAGAGCGGAGGCTAGGGAGAGAGGACACCTTCAGTTTCTTAGGCTGATTAAGCTGCTAAAGCAGCAGGTGCGAAGTTTTCGTCGTTTGCGACTATTTTTTTGCGGCTTTTTACGAGGCCAACCGCCCCTCGGCATGCACCTTGGGTTTCGCGAATCCCGTCGAATCCAGAATCAGCCCCAAGATATTTCACTATTATAACAGAAAGAGGGTTCGCGACGCTAGCTGCCGTTAGCGGGCGGCATTTTTCATGATGCGCGCTTTATCCAGCTTCCATTCACGCTCTTTGATGTCTTCACGCTTGTCGTGTTCTTTTTTGCCTTTTGCTACGCCAATCTTGACCTTGCACCAAGCGTTTTTCCAGTACAACGACAGCGCAACGACCGTATAACCCTCACGGTTAACGCGACCGTAGAGTGAATCCAGCTCGCGCTGATTCAACAATAGTTTACGAGTTCGGGTCGGGTCACACACTACATGGGTGGAGGCACCATGCAGTGGGGTGAAAGTGGCACCAAACAGGTAAGCTTCGCCATCACGCATCAGCACGTAGCTGTCGCTGATATTGGCTTTACCTGCGCGCAGTGATTTGACTTCCCACCCCTGAAGAGCAAGCCCCGCTTCAATCTCTTCTTCTATGAAGTATTCATGGCGGGCGCGCTTGTTGAGCGCAATGGTAGCTGAACCGGGTTTATGTGCTTTTTTCTTTGTCATAGTGTCGTCATTATACTGGTTGTTGCTGTGAATGAAATCCCTCGTTGGTGTTGATGCCGTTCTTTGTGAACGGGTGCGATGTTCCTCGCAGAATGGTTGTCTGACTGCTCATCGATGGTATGATTTTGCGCGTTTTATGAATCACGGAAAATTGTATGCCTAAAATCAGCCGGTCTGCGCTGGTCCCATTCAGTGCCGAGCAGATGTATAAATTAGTGAATGATGTTTCCTCTTATCCAGCTTTTTTGCCAGGGTGTACCGGTAGCCGGGTGCTGTCTTCCTCCGAAAATGAAATGACCGCCGCGGTTGATGTATCCAAAGCCGGTATTAGCAAGACATTCACTACCCGCAATACGCTCATTGATAACCAATGCATTTTAATGCAACTGGTGGATGGTCCGTTCCGTCAACTGCGCGGGGACTGGCGTTTTACGCCGTTGAGCGATGATGCCTGCAAGGTGGAACTGAATCTGGATTTTGAGTTCAAGAATGCACTGATTGAACTGGCATTCGGTAAAATTTTCAAAGAGTTGGCCAACAACATGGTGCAGGCATTCACCCAACGCGCCAAAGAGGTCTACTGTGGCTGATATTCATGTTGAAGTGGTTTACGCATTGCCGGAACGGCAGTATTTACGACCGCTAACGTTGGAAGCCGGGAGCACGGCCGAGCAGGCCATTCAGGCATCCGGCTTGCTGGCGTTGCGACCGGATATTGATCTGGGCGTCAATAAAATCGGTATTTTTAGTCGACCGGCGAAATTGAGCGATGTACTCAATGATGGCGACCGGGTGGAGATTTATCGGCCGTTGCTGGCGGATCCTAAAGAGTTGCGGCGTCAGCGAGCGGAGCGTTCAAAAAATAAGGCACGGTGACGTGCCTTATTTTTGTGCCGATCATTTGGGAATAACAGTGGCGAGCTTATTCACTTACTGCGCTTGCAACGTGGGTTTGTTATCCACATTAGCCAGTACACCTTGACTGTTGAAAGTCAGTGTCAGCGTTTGTTGCTTCACGGCTTGATGGCCCGGTTGCTGACGGAAGACGTAATACCAGGTATCTGATCCAAACGGATCCTGCAGCATGGGGGTGCCCAGCGTGTAGATGACTTGCTGTTTGGTCATTCCGTTATGAATTTTGGCAACGTCAACGGAGGAAAGGTAATTCCCCTGGTTGATGTCAGGCCGATAGACGACTCGCTCCAGTGTGGAACAACCGGCAGTCAACATAACAACAACCACCGCAGCGACGACAGTCAGCGTTTTACAGCGCATAGTGATTACATTCCTTAAGGGCATAGGTTGCAGATGATAATAGACCTTGCCTGACTTGAAAACCTGCAAGACGTCTGTAAGACCGCGGGAATTCGAAAAAGTTGACCTCTACTAAGCTGCGAGCAATTCTCTGGCGTTTGCCAGGGTGTTTTTGGTAACGGCTGAGCCGCCAAGCAGACGCGCCAGTTCTTGTAGTCGTTCACGTTTAGCTAATGGCTGCATCAGGGTTTCCGTGGCGGCGCCATCGGTGTGTTTGCTGACAAAGTAGTGGTGGTGACCACATCCGGCCACTTGCGGAAGGTGGGTCACGCACATGACCTGAGTCGATTGCCCAAGCTGGCGCAGCATTTTTCCGACAATCGCCGCCGTCGGGCCGCTGATGCCCACGTCCACTTCGTCAAAAATAAGCGCTGGGGTATCCATCTTGCGGGCGGTGATCACCTGAATGATGAGTGCGATGCGCGACAGCTCACCCCCCGAAGCCACTTTTACCAGTGGCTGGTGAGGTTGACCGGGATTGGTGGTGACACAGAATTCAATGTGATCGGCACCGGTAGCGGTCAGTGAGTCTGGAGAGAAGGTCACCTCAATCGTGAAATGGCCGTGTGGCATCGCCAGTTCATGCATATTGGTGGTGATCAGTTGCGCCAGCTCGATGGCGTGTTGGCTACGCCGAATGTGAAGCTGTTCGGCCACATGCAGCGCTTGTTGATGAAATTCCTGTACTGCACGGCTCAGGGTTTCATGATCGCTTTCTTGCTGCTCCAGCAGTTGTTGTTCCTGTAATAACTGTTGATGAAACGCGGGAAGTTCTTCCGGAGTGACGTGATGTTTACGTGCCAGCGTTAATTGACGCGACAGGCGCTGTTCCAGTTCATACAGTCGGATTGGGTCCAAATCCATACGGTCACAGTAATGACGCAATTCCTCGCCGGCTTCGCTGATGTGAATGCTGGCTTCTTCCAGCATGGAAAACACGCCGGAGAGTTTTTCATCTATGCTGACCAACTCCGATAACTGATGTTTGGCGCTGTGTAACATGCCAAGCACATTCTGGTCTTCGCTTTCGCTGAGAATCTGCAGCGTCTGCTGGCTGAGCGACATCAGTTGACCGCTGTTGGCGAGCCGCTTGTATTCGACGTCGATTTGCTCGTATTCACCCGGCTGGGGGGCGAACTCGTTAAGCTCCTTGAGCTGATACTGCAGCAATTCCCGACGTGCTTCCCGCTCGATGGTCGCTTGCTGGTGTTGCGCCAGCTCACGGCAACTCTGGTGCCATTGCTGCCAAACCTGACGCATGGCGCAAAGCAGTTGAGATTCGTCGGCGTAGGCATCCAGCAGGTGGCGTTGATGTTCCGGTTTGAGCAACAACTGGTGAGCGTGCTGACCGTGGAGTTGAATCAGGTGCTGACCCAGTTCACGCAGTTGCGACAACGGCACCGCCGTCCCATTGATGAATGCACGGGAGCGGCCGTCGGCACTGATGACGCGACGCAACAGGCATTCGTTGTTGTCATCAAGCTGATTGTGCTCCAGCCAGCGCAACGCGGCTGGCGTATCCGCTAGCGAGAAACGAGCGCAGATGTCGGCGCGACCGGCGCCGGGGCGCACCATGCTGGCATCGGAGCGGTTGCCGAGACAAAGACCCAGAGCATCGATAGCAATGGATTTCCCCGCCCCGGTTTCACCGGTAATGACGCTCATCCCTGCCTGAAAATCAATTTCCAGTTCGCGCACTATGGCGAAATTACTGATTGTGAGTTGAGCCAGCATGATAATGTCCTGTGTGTAATAACACCTGTTGTTGCATACAGTATAAACTGGTTTTTTGTACAGTAAAGTAGCCAGCGCGACTTTCAGAATAATTTTTTAGACCAACCGAGCTTGCTGCTTAATGTATTGAAATAGCTATAATTTTCAGGGTGAATAAGATTCAGGTGATACTCGCTGCGCTGAATAAGCACCTCTTCACCTTCTTGAACCGGCAGAGCAATCTGGCTGTCGCAGCTGATTTCCAGGTCCTGGGTGATATGGGAAAATTTCAGCCGGATGGAGCTGCTGCTGTTGATCACCAGCGGTCGTGCCGACAACGTGTGCGGAAACATCGGTACCAGTGCGATCGCATCCAGCGATGGAGTCAGGATCGGGCCGCCGCCGGATAGCGAATAGGCCGTGGAGCCGGTGGGGGTGGAAATAATCAGGCCGTCGGAGCGCTGGGAAAAAGCAAATTTGTCATCAATATAGACTTCAAATTCAATCATGTGCGCCACTTTACCAGGGTGCAGCACCACTTCGTTGATGGCGGTGCTGCTACTGTTGGGATGGTTGGCGCGGCACACTTGAGCTTCCAGCATGAAGCGTTGTTCACGGATGTAGCGCCCGGCCAGCACTTCGCTCAGTTGTTGCTGGGTATGATCCGGGTCGAGATCGGTGAGAAAGCCGAGATTACCGCGGTTGACGCCAATCACGTTGATATTGTATCGCGACAGGACTCGCGCGGCGCCCAGCATGTTGCCGTCGCCGCCGACAACCACCGCCAGGTCCGCCTGTTGGCCGATTTCCGACAGGCTGCCGGTATCGGCTTCGGTCAACTGCAGTTCGCGGGCTACTTGTTGTTCAACCACCACGCGGTAACCCTGGGCGCGTAGCCAGTGATACAACATTTCATGGGTGGTCAATGCATGTGGGTGACGCGGATGACCAACAATGCCAATGCAGTTAAACGGTCTGTTCATTTGGGTGCTTTATCCTCATGAGAACACCGGCCGCTCACGGTTTCCGGACCGAAAATCGGACCAACAATATGTGAGTGGTTCCCTTGAAACCCCGGTTTTGATCCCCATAATAAGCGAACTAGCGAGATGAATGCGAAAAACGCGGAGAATTTCATGAGTAGTAAAGAACAGAAGTCGCCTGACGAGCAAGTCTTGGATCAAAAGGAAACGGAGCAAGGTCAGCAAGCGGATGCCGTGCCGGAGACGACGGATGTCGCTGACCCGCGTGAAGAACGTATCGCCGAATTGGAAGCGCAACTGAACGATCTCCAGCAGCGTGAACGTGAAAACGCATTGCGTGCCCGCGCCGAGATGGAAAACGTCCGTCGCCGTGCCGAACTGGATGTGGAAAAAGCGCATAAATTCGCCCTGGAGAAGTTTGCCGGTGAAATGCTGCCGGTGATTGATAACCTGGAGCGGGCGTTGGAAATGGCGGATAAATCCAACGAAGCGCTTTCGGGTATGATTGAAGGGGTTGAGCTGACGCTGAAGGCGATGCTTTCCGCGGTGAGCAAGTTTGGCATTGAGGTTGTGGCTGAGGTGAATGTGCCGTTTAATCCGGAGATTCACCAGGCGATGACGCTGATCGAATCAGCCGATCATGAACCTAACCATGTGATGATGGTAATGCAAAAAGGCTATACCCTGAACGGCCGCTTGCTGCGTCCTGCAATGGTTGCGGTTTCCAAAGCCAAAGAGTAATGCTTTGGATTACCCCGGGGAGTCGTCTGCGGACGTCTTCCCGGCGGATTCAGCGGATCTTCTTTTCTCTGCTTTTTTCTGCTTTATTTTCGCCTCGTTACGTTCAATAAACAGTTATGCCTGCCGTGTAAGCCTTCTTTTCCCTGCGTCATCCTGTAAAGCGGTGAGTGAGTCCGTTATTTATTGTTCGTTTTTATGTTTATATTTTGTTAATCTTTATGTGTTGAAACATGTGTCGCTTGTCAAGCAGATGCATCATTATCATTACCTATCAGAGCAATCATTTCTTTCACTCCAAATGCACTTGATAATCATTATCAACTTTGCGAGAGTAATAAAACAATAGCGTTAGAAGGGTTACTCATATGCCGGGGAGTCGTGTAGTGGAGTCAGTCAGCCGAACATCAAGAAAGCTCAAGCTTTCGCTGATGGGGCCGGCCTTTATCGCGGCGATCGGTTATATCGATCCCGGTAATTTCGCCACCAATATTCAGTCGGGCGCATCCTATGGCTACCAACTACTGTGGGTGGTGGTGTGGGCTAACCTGATGGCCATGTTGATCCAGTTACTTTCCGCCAAACTGGGGATTGCGACGGGTAAAAACCTGGCAGAGCATATTCGCGACCGCTTTCCCAAACCCGTGGTCTGGGCTTATTGGGTACAGGCTGAAATCATCGCCATGGCGACGGACCTGGCGGAGTTCATCGGTGCGGCGATCGGCTTTAAATTATTGCTGGGGGTATCGCTGCTGGAAGGGGCGATCCTCACCGGTATCGCTACATTCCTGATACTCATGTTGCAGCAACGTGGGCAAAAACCGCTGGAAATGGTGATTGGCGGTTTGTTGTTGTTCGTGGCGGCGGCGTACATCGTCGAATTGATATTTTCGCGGCCTGAACTGGTTTCGCTCGCCAAAGGCATGGCGATGCCCAGTTTGCCGAATTCCGATGCCGTATTACTGGCGGCCGGCGTTTTGGGCGCCACCATCATGCCGCATGTGATTTATCTGCATTCTTCGCTGACGCAGCAGCAGAGCCACATAACCCGTGCCGAGCGCTATTCCGCCACCAAGGTGGATGTGGCGGTGGCGATGACTATTGCCGGGTTTGTCAACCTGGCGATGATGGCGACGGCAGCGGCGGCATTTCACTTTAGCGGCAACACTTCAGTCGCCGAACTGGATGAGGCGTATCTGACGCTGAAACCACTGCTGGGGCAGGCTGCGGCGACCATTTTTGGCCTGAGCCTGGTCGTTGCAGGGCTGTCTTCCACGGTGGTGGGGACGTTAGCCGGGCAGGTGGTGATGCAAGGGTTTGTACGTTTCCATATTCCGCTGTGGGTTCGCCGAGTAGTGACCATGCTGCCGTCGTTTATCGTGATTTTGTCCGGCATGAATCCTACCCGCGTGCTGGTGTTAAGCCAGGTGCTGTTAAGCTTCGGTATCGCGCTGGCGCTGATCCCGCTACTGGTTTTTACCGGTAATCGTGAGTTGATGGGAAATCTGGTGAATAGTCGCCGGGTGCAGAATACGGGTAAGATCATTGTTTGTCTGGTGATTGCGCTCAATTTGTATCTGGTGCTGGATACGCTGTTGGGATAAGTGCCGCCTGCTTTTCGTTGCGCCTCCGCTGGTCGGGGGCGTTTGTTTTTTATGGCTTCAACTGGCCGCCTTCATCGTTTGATCACGTGCAATTCGACGGTGCCCGGCCTATTATCTGAAGCTGATTTTTGATACAGAGATGCAATTATGTCGGCGCCGATTACTATCGTTGAGAAAAAGCTGTTATCCGATCACTGGTTTGTCTTGCATAAATACGTGTTCGATTTGAAGCGGAAGAATGGCGGCACCGTGCGTCAGATGCGGGAAGTGTATGATCGTGGCAACGGTGCGACCATCTTGCTGTACAACCGGGTAAAAGGCACGGTGGTTCTGACGCGTCAGTTCCGGATGCCGACGTATCTGAACGGTAATGAAAGCGGGATGTTGCTGGAGGCTTGTGCCGGTCTGCTGGACGATCAGTCGCCGGAACAGTGTATCCGTAATGAGGCGATTGAAGAAACCGGCTACCGGGTCGGCCAGGTGGAGAAGTTGTTCGAAGCCTATATGTCGCCGGGCGGCGTGACCGAGCTGCTGCATTTCTTTGCGGCGGAATATGACGATGCGCAAAAACGGACTTCCGGCGGTGGTGTGGAAGACGAAGATATCGAAGTGTTGGAATTGCCGTTTAGTGAAGCGATGGCGATGGTCAAAGATGGCCGTATCAAAGATGGTAAAACCATCATGTTGTTGCAATATGCACAGATTAACGGCTGGTTTGCCGATGCACGCTAACCGCGTGATAAAACCGTAGATGACAGGGGCCGACAGGCCCCTTTTTGCTGACGGCGAAACCGTGGTTGTGGTTATAGACGCCGGCTTCCGCGCAGTCGAGCCTGTGCAAATAGAAACAGTAACGTTAGATTGCGGTTTATCCCTTCCTTTTTCCTGCTCTTCAATGCTGTCATGCAGGCTAAGCATAGCTAATCCGTCATAAATCTGCCGTTAAGGCGGGATAAATAGAAACAGTTGTGCTTATTTCCCGGCATTTTTCTCTGCGTGCCGCTTTATGTTGTTTCCGGTGTTTTCGCCGGAAAGCGGGTGTTGCGGTGAGTGATTTTCAATCTCATTAATTAACTATATTAAGCGGTATTCCGTTGCGGATTTTGTAATGCTTCATGGTTTCGCAAATCACAGACACGATAAACTGGGTGGCCCGCTACCCTACTAACAAAGCAATAAGACAAGGTAATTAGCTATGGATGAACAACTGAAACAAAGCGCACTGGACTTCCATCAATATCCGGTGCCGGGAAAAATCCAAGTCTCCCCGACCAAGCCTCTGGCCACGCAGCGCGATCTGGCGCTGGCTTATTCTCCAGGCGTTGCCGCGCCTTGTCTGGAAATTGCTGAAGATCCGCTGGCCGCTTACAAATATACCGCGCGCGGTAATCTGGTGGCCGTCATTTCCAACGGTACTGCGGTGCTGGGGCTGGGTAACATCGGCGCACTGGCCGGTAAACCGGTAATGGAAGGCAAAGGGGTACTGTTCAAGAAGTTTTCCGGCGTCGATGTGTTTGATATCGAAGTGGATGAACAGGATCCGGACAAACTGATCGACGTAATCGCGGCGCTGGAACCGACTTTCGGCGGCATTAATCTGGAAGATATCAAAGCGCCGGAGTGCTTCTATATTGAGCAGAAGCTGCGTGAACGCATGAAGATTCCGGTCTTCCACGACGACCAGCACGGCACCGCCATCATTTGTACCGCCGCGGTGCTGAACGGTCTGCGCGTGGTGGAAAAACAGATTTCCGACGTCCGGCTGGTAGTGTCGGGCGCGGGTGCCGCATCCATTGCCTGTCTGAACCTGCTGGTGGCGCTCGGTCTGAAGCATGAAAACATCGTGGTATGCGATTCCCGCGGTGTGATTTACAAAGGCCGTGAAGCCAACATGGCGGAAACCAAGGCGGCGTACGCTATTGATGATAACGGCAGCCGTTCGCTGGCCGATGTCATTCCGAACGCGGACATTTTCCTCGGTTGTTCCGGCCCGGGCGTGCTGACGCAGGATATGGTGAAAACCATGGCGCCGCGCCCGCTGATCATGGCGCTGGCTAACCCGGAGCCGGAAATTCTGCCGCCGCTGGTAAAAGAAGTGCGCCCGGATGCCATCGTCTGTACCGGTCGTTCCGACTACCCGAACCAGGTCAACAACGTACTGTGCTTCCCGTTCATTTTCCGCGGTGCGCTGGATGTCGGGGCGACGACCATCAATGAAGAGATGAAGCTGGCCTGCGTACATGCGATTGCCGATTTGGCGCTGGCGGAGCAGAGTGAAGTGGTGGCGTCCGCCTATGGCGATCAGGATCTCTCCTTTGGGCCGGAGTACCTGATTCCGAAACCGTTTGATCCGCGTTTGATCATCAAGATCGCGCCGGCGGTAGCGAAAGCGGCGATGGAGTCCGGCGTGGCGACCCGCCCGATTGAAAACTTCGACGATTACATCGAGAAGCTGACGCAGTTCGTCTACAAAACCAACCTGTTCATGAAGCCGGTCTTCTCTCAGGCGCGCACCCAGCCGAAACGTGTGGTGTTGGCGGAAGGGGAAGATCCGCGCGTGCTGCACGCAACGCAGGAACTGGTTTCGCTGGGGCTGGCGTTCCCGGTGCTGATCGGTCGTCCTGGGGTGATCGAAAAACGCATTCAGAAGCTGGGCTTGCAGATAGCCATCGGCAAGGATTTCGAGGTGGTCAATAACGAATCCGATCCGCGCTTCAAAGCCTACTGGACCGAATACTTCGAGATGATGAAACGCCGCGGCGTGTCGCAGGAACAGGCGCAGCGCGACATGCGTGCCAACCCGACGCTGATTGGTTCTATCATGGTTCATCGCGGTGAAGCGGATGCGATGATCTGCGGGACGGTCGGTAATTATGAAGAGCACTTCGGTGTGGTGGAGAAAGTGCTCGGCTACCGTGAGGGCGTACATGTCGCGGGGGCGATGAATGCACTGCTGCTGCCGAGCGGCAACACCTTTATCGCTGATACCTACGTCAACCCGGACCCGACGCCGGAACAACTGGCGGAAATTACCCTGATGGCAGCCAGCACCGTGCGCCGTTTTGGTATTGAGCCTAAAGTGGCGTTGCTGTCGCATTCCAGCTTCGGCACCTCCGATTCGCCGACAGCGAAGAAAATGCGCGCCACGCTGGAGCTGGTTAACCAGATGGCTCCGGAGCTACAGATTGACGGCGAGATGCACGGCGATGCCGCGCTGGTGGAAGCCATTCGTCGTGAGCAGATGCCGAACAGCCCGCTGAAAGGGGCGGCTAACATCCTGATCATGCCGAACATGGAAGCCGCGCGTATCAGCTATAACCTGCTGCGCGTTTCGTCTTCCGAGGGGGTGACCGTCGGGCCGGTGCTGATGGGCGTGGCGAAACCGGTACACATTCTGACGCCGATCGCCTCCGTGCGCCGTATCGTCAACATGGTGGCGCTGGCCGTGGTGGAAGCACAGACAGCACCGCTGTAATGGCGTTGATTGTCGGCAAAATTGCGGGCAAAAAAACCAAACCGGCAGATTATTCTGCCGGTTTTTTTACGCCTGTTGCTGGCGTAACCACTTTTCCAGCTCGTTGGCGAACTGCTGGCGGTCACGCTGGTTTAATGCGGCCGGGCCGCCGGTTTGCACGCCGCTGGCGCGCAGCGTATCCATGAAATCCCGCATGGTCAGCCGCTCACGGATGGTATCCGGGGTGTAGCGTTCACCGCGCGGGTTGAGGGCGATGGCGTGTTTTGCCAGCACTTCTGCGGCGAGCGGAATATCGGCGGTGATCACCAGATCGCCCGGCTGCACACGGCGCACGATTTCGTTATCCGCCACATCAAACCCTGCCGATACCCGCAAGCTGTGGATATATGGCGACGGCGGCGTTCTGAGCGGCTGATTGGCAACCAACGTCAGACGGGTTGCGGTACGGTCGGCGGCACGGTAAAGCACCTCTTTTATGACGTTGGGGCAGGCGTCGGCATCCACCCAGATGGCGGTCATTCGTGCGGCTCCGACGGCGTATTCAGGCCCAGCCAGTCTCGCGGCGGCAGGAAGTCGCGGTAGAGCGCCGCTTCCGGGCTATCGGGTTCCGGCTGGTACTGGTATTCCCAGCGCACCAGCGGCGGCATTGACATCAGAATCGATTCGGTACGCCCGCCGCTTTGCAGGCCGAACAGCGTGCCCCGGTCCCATACCAGATTGAATTCCACATAACGCCCCCGGCGGTAAAGCTGGAACTGGCGTTCCCGTTCGCCCCACGGAATGTCTTTGCGGCGATTGACGATCGGTAAATAGGCATGTTGGAACCCTTCGCCCACCGCACGCATGAAAGCGAAACTGGTGTCGAAATCCGGCGTGTTGAGATCATCGAAGAACAGGCCGCCGATGCCGCGCGCTTCATTGCGATGTTTGAGGAAGAAGTAATCGTCGCACCATTTCTTGTAATCTGGGTAAACGTCATCGCCGAATGGCCGACATAAATCAAATGCGGTTTGATGCCAGTGGACGGCATCCTCTTCAAAACCATAAAACGGCGTGAGATCAAAACCACCACCGAACCACCATACGGCCGGTTCGCCCGGTTTTTCGGCGATGAAGAAGCGAATGTTGGCGTGGCTGGTCGGCACGTATGGATTGAGCGGATGGATAACCAGCGATACGCCCATCGCCTGAAAACTGCGCCCCGCCAGTTCCGGGCGATGAGTACTGGCCGACGGCGGCAGCGAGGCGCCGGAAACGTGAGAAAAATTCACGCCTGCCTGTTCAAACACCCGTCCCTGACGCAGAACACGGCTGCGTCCGCCGCCGCCGGATGCGTGTTGCCAGGCATCTTCGATAAACGTTGCGCTACCGTCGGCCAGTTCCAACTGTCGGCACAGGGTGTCTTGTAGCTTGAGCAGGAAGTGCTTGATCGCGGTGATATCAGGTGAGCTCATAATGTCCCTTATGATGTTGAAAGGCGGTTGGGCTTATTCTGCCCTAGTATATCGGAATTCGGCGGGTCGCCCATCGCCGGAAGATGTCGCGGGCGTGAATCGCCGGTCATTGCGGAAAAGTGTATGACGGAGATATTGCGTCTGCGATGAATCACGGGATAATCAGGGATGACCGATTGACTCTAGATGGCGAGCCGTGATGGAAATCCGCATATTCAGGCAAGATGACTTTGAAGAAGTGATCACCCTTTGGGAACGCTGCGATTTGTTGCGCCCCTGGAATGACCCGGAAATGGATATTGAACGCAAGCTCAACCATGATCCCGACCTGTTTCTGGTGGCGGAGGTGGGCGGTGAAGTCGTCGGCTCGGTGATGGGCGGATATGACGGGCATCGCGGTTCCGCTTACTATCTGGGGGTTCACCCCGACTATCGCGGACGCGGCATCGCCAATGCGTTGATCAGCCGTCTGGAGAAGAAACTGATCGCGCGCGGTTGCCCGAAGATCCACCTGATGGTGCGCCAGAGCAATACCGCCGTTATCAGTATGTATGAAAAGATGAATTACGATATGGTCGATAGTATTACGCTGGGCAAGCGGTTGATTGAAGACCAGGAGTATTAAACCCTGCTGATACGCCGCCGGCTGATGACGGAGCTATCCCGCCTCGGCTCCGTCTGAACCCGGTGTCTTGCTCCGGCTATCGGCCATGTTTTCCTTTCCGTTTCTGTATACGCCTCGTTGCGACCTTTCCCAACAGTCATTTTTCCACCTGTCCAAAAGATCAGGTTTGAATGACGCCATGTAAATATTCGTTGATAATGGATATCGTTTGTAAAATAATTCTCATTATCCGGAAAAGGATGTTTCCGCTTGTTTGGGTGGGTTGGGGATTACGGCGGCTTTACCGTGGTTCCGTCCATGATTTGATACTTATTTTTATAAATAAAACATGGTATTAATTTGAAAGTTACGCATTCTTTCCTGTTGTCCGTCGTGGTGCATCTGTCGGTAATCTGGGCCTTATTGTGGGGGTTCTCACCTCGTGAGCAGATGCTGCTGCAGGCCGGACGCGCCGGGGAAAGTACGACGGGTATGCATGTCACGTCGTTTTCCACCCATTCTGTGCGGCTGTTTTCCGCACACACTGAAACACCTTCTGTTGTTGAACCTGTTACGGCTCCCAGAGAGACGCCTGTTGCTGTGGCGCCGACGGCGATGCCCGCGCTGCCTGTCAATGAGCGAGCGGTAGTGACGACGGCATCTTCCGATTCAACGGCGAAAACACGCCCGCCAAAACCCGCAGAAAAACCCCGTGAACTAGCGCGTGCGCCAAAAGAGCCCACGCCGGTGCGAACGAACGAAACAGCGGACGTCAGAAAAATATCAGTTACACCGCGCAGTGAAACCCGTGATGCGCCGGCGGCAGACGAGGCTCGCCCGGCGGAGCAGGGAAATAGCGCGATGGCGTCGGCGTCCGCCAGTGCGTCGGCAGGCGGTCAGGCTGCACCGGCGGGTGAAAGCGCGCAAGGGCAGGCTAGCCGTGGCGCGGGAAGTAGCCAGAGTGATGTGCTCAAGGCGTTGCAACGACGAGTGAATTATCCGGTTCGAGCACGCTCGATGGGCGTGGAAGGACAAGTGCGATTGCGCTTTGACGTCACGGCCAGCGGTACGGTGACCAATATTCGGGTACTTGCGGAAAATCCCGACGGCATGTTCAGCAGCGACGTTCTCAAAGACATGGCGCGCTGGCGTTATCAGGCGGGGTCACCTGCCGTCGATCAGACCGTGTCCGTCATTTTTCGGCTGAATGGCCATATTGAACTTCAAAATTGATTGAACTTCAAAATTGATTGTTTTCTTTTCAATATCTCAGGGGTACAGGAAATAACTGCATGAATAAGCATCTCTATTTGATGATGATACTCGGCGTATCATCAACGGCTACGGCTGCCGGGCAGACAGACCAAACAGAAAATACGGCTACCGATAAACCGGCGACGACAGAAAAGAAACACGCCGATGAAGATACCATTCTGGTCCGTTCCACCCCCACCAGCCAGAGTATGGGTACGCAGATTATTAACAGCGAACAGATTCAGCGTCGGCCGACCCGTAACGGCAGCGTGACTGAATTATTGCGCTCCAACCCAAACGTCCGTTTCTCAAATGATCTTGACAGTAGTATGACGCCGGGTGAATTAGCGCCGGAAAATGTGTCTTTTCATGGCGAAAAGTTTTACCAGAATAACTACATGATTGACGGGCTATCCAATAATAATGTGATTAACCCCGGAGCTAATAACGGTCAATTGACTAATACGCCGGACGGTTATTCCCCAACAGACCTGCCCGCCGGCGGTGCGCAATCATTCTGGATTAACTCAGAGTTGATCGAGCAATTACAGGTATTCGACAGCAATATCTCCGCAAAATATGGCGATTTTACCGGCGGCGTGGTTGATGCCAAATTAAAAGACCCTAAATTGGATCGTGCTTCCGGCAAGATTTCTTACCGCACTACCCGCGATAGCTGGGCCCGTTATCATATTGACGACGATATTGAAGGCGATTTTTATTCCGCCAGCCAGCTCGATTATCAGCCGAAATTCCGTAAGAATTTTTATTACGCAACCTTTAATCAGCCATTAAGCGACAAGGCCGGATTTATTTTTGCCTATAACCGTCAGCAGTCGACCATTCCGTTTTACAACAGTGTGATGGATGAATGGGTAAAACAGACCCGTAAAGCGGAAACCTACTTGCTTAAAGGGACTTATCTGGCCGATAACGGCGATATTTTTCGCCTGACCGGGATGTACGCACCGCATGAATCCGGCTATTACAAAAAAGACATTAAAAACGGCGGTTATACCAATACCGGCGGCGGTTATCGCGGCAATATCGAATGGGAACACAACGCAGACTGGGGGAAAGTCAGCAGTCTGGCGGGGTATCAGTTTGAAGAAAACCGTATTGAACACGAATCGGATACTTATCAGACCTGGTATCGCTATAACCTGTCGTCACGGTTTTTGTCCAATGTGGTGGATTGGGGGACGGGTATACCAGGAAGGAATGCCCAAATGTCGGGGATTGGCGGCTACGGCAAGTATGCCACCGAGAAACGGACCTTCACCTTCAAACAGGATTATGAATTAAACCCGTTGGCTTTATGGGGAACCAGCCATCAGTTCGATATGGGCTGGCAGGTGGATTCGTACCACGCCCAATACCGCCGTTTTAGCGATGTCTATACCAGCCGCAACACGCCCACCATCAGCACCAGCGTCGTGTGCCAGACCGGCGATGCCTTCTGTATCAACCGCGAGCAGTATTTCCGTAGCCGCAATCTGTTCCCGGCGCGTCAGGTGGAAGGCAGCTACGTGAATTATGCGATGTATTTGCAGGATAGCGTCAGTTACAAGAATCTGGAGGTGACGCCGGGTGTGCGCCTGCAATATGACGACTACCTGAAAAACCTCAATCTCGCCCCGCGTCTGGCGGCTTCTTACGACGTGTTTGGCGATCGCGCTACCCGTGTTTTCGGCGGCGCCAACCGTTACTACGCCCAGAATATGCTGGCGTACAAACTGCGTTCCGGAATCAACGAGTCGGTGGTGCAGAACCGAACCAACGCCGGCAGCGCCTGGACTAGCAGCGCAACCAGCTATGGCAGTAATGACTACGATATTTCCGACCTGAAAACGCCGTACAGTGACGAGTTGTCGCTGGGGCTGTCGCAGCGGGTGTATGACACCGTCTGGACGCTGAAATGGGTGAACCGTCAGGGTCGCGACCAGTTTGGCCGCGCCAACAGAACCGATGACAGCGGCCAGCGTTATTACTACCTGACCAACGACGCCCGCACCGAAGGCAACACAGTGTCGCTGACGGTAGAGCCCATCAGCCCGTATAAACTGAAATACGCCGATATTCGCTGGGGTCTCAGCGCCAGCATGGCGGATAACAAGACCAGCTCACAGACTTACTACGACCAGAGCAACATGGACGACAACAAGGTGATCTTTAAAGGACGCCTGACCGATCGCCGGGACATGGACGCACTTGACTACAATACGCCGTGGTCGGTCGCGCTGAACATCAACACCTATTTCCCGGCCGTTCGTCTGAACTGGGATCATAACCTCACCTATACCTCGGGCTACAAAGGCTACCGCACCACCAGCGTGACCTGCTCCGGCAGTACCAGCAGCGTCAGCGCCTGTGGCGATTACAGTGGCAGCGCTACGTTGTATACCGAGCGCAAATATCAGGACTACCTCTCCTATGACTGGCGTTTCAACTACTCGCTGCCGACTTACAAAAACCAGTCGCTGGACCTGACGCTGGATGTGATCAACGTGCTCGACAACGTGATCGCCACTTCGCAGGAGTCCACCGGCAATACGGTGACCTACAAGCTGGGTCGTCAGTTCTGGCTGGGCGTGGCTTACAACTGGTAATGGCCTGAAACCGGGAGCGGGCAGGTCTCGCTCCCGGCAATAACGCCATGTTTTCCTGAGATATCCCGTCTGTTTTATGTATCCATGATTGAGTGACTAATGAGAAAAATGACTTCCCGCTGGATAGGCATAATGGGTTTTTGTCTATTCAGTACGCTGGCATCAGCGCAAACCGTCACCAGCCCGTTGCCGGTGATCACTGAAGGGCAACTGGACAACGGTCTGCGTTACACCATTGTGCCGCTATCCGGGCAACAGCAAAGGCTGGACATCCGGCTGCTGGTCGAATCCGGTTCGCTGGATGAGCAGGACGGCGAATCCGGCGTGGCGCATATGGTAGAGCACATGGTGTTTCGCGCCACCCAGGATTATCCCGCCGGATTAGGGCAGACATTGGGTCAACAAGGGTGGGTTCGTGGTCAGCACTACAATGCCATGACCAATTACGAGCGCACGGTGTACATGTTGAGCCCGCCGGCCGGCAAGCCATCGTTGGGGCTGGCACTGAATGTTCTGGCGCAGATTGCCGGGCAGGTGCGTTTCGAACCGGAAGACTGGCAGCGCGAGCGTCAGGTGATTCTGGAGGAGTGGCGCGGCAAGCTCGGGGTGGCGGAGCGTATGAATCAGCAGCGGGTCGCCGCCATCCGGCATGGTTCCCGTTATCCCGAACGCCCGGTCATCGGCACTGAAGACTCGATTCAGAACACGCCGGTGACGGTGCTGCACCGTTTTTATGACCGCTGGTATCACCCCCGCAATATGCGCTTGATGGTGATAGGCGACGTACAGCCCGAACAGGTAAAACAGGCGATTTCGCAGGCGATGGGGAACCTGCCGGATACGCCGATCCCCGCGCGGGAGTCGTATGAGCCAGCGTTGCGCCAGCAGTTGCACGTGGTGCGCCTGCAAGACAGCCAGAGCAGCGTCAGCCAGGTATCGTTTGTGTTTCGCTTTGATGACGCAGCGGCTAAAGCGACGGGAGAGGAAGGCATACGCCGTCGCCTGATTAACCAGATAACGCTGGATGCCCTGAGCAAACAGGTGCAGCGTCAGCCGCTCTCTTCGTCCTCGGCAGTCAGCAGTCTGGTGGTGCGCAAGTCCGATGTCGGCGACACCACGGTAGCGCTGGGGTTGTTTGCTTCGGTGCTGCCGGACGGCCATCAGCAAGGGGTCAATGCCGTGCTGCAGGAAATTGCCCGCTTGCAGCGCTATCCGCTCCATGAGCCGGATATCATCGCCATCAAGGATACGTTGCGCCAATCGGCAGAGAAAATGGCGGCGACGCCGGAACAGCGCGAGTTTTCCGATTGGGTACAACAACTGGTGGTGTCCTGGCAGCAGGACCGTCCTTACATCGGCAAGCAACAGTTGGGGCAGCAAGTGCTGGCCGCACTGAAAACCATCACGACCGATGATATTAACGCTTGCCTGCAGCGCTGGTTGTCGTCGCCGGATCAACTGGTTCAGTTCAGTGTTCCCGGTAGCCTGCCGTTCACGCTGCCGTCAGCGGCGGCGATTGAGCAACAGCGCCAGTTGGCCGCGCAAAGCGAGCTGGCGCCGCTACAGCTGCCGGTGGCGCGGGTCACGCCGGTACTGCCGCCGGCCGAAGGCCGTGGCGAAGTCACCGCTGTGCGTCCGTTCCCGGAACAGAAGGTAGAAGAGTGGCAACTGGCGAACGGTGATCGTCTGGTGTGGCTGCGTACGCCTCAGGCCGGCAAAACGGTATCGCTGACCGTGCTGTCGCCTGCCGGTTTTATGGCGCCGGGGCGCGAGCCGTGGTTGTCTCAGCTTGCCGCCCAGTTGTTCAGCAAAAGCGGGCCGGCAGGCTGGAAAGGCCGCGATTTGAACGAGTGGGAAAAAGCGCGCAAATTGGCCCTCAGTCTGGATTATCAGCCGGATGAGCTGCGCTGGAGCGGCAGCGTCAGTTCGGACAAGTTGGACGCGTTGCTGCATTTGTATCACGTGATGAACCGCTCGGCGGGGATCGACGAAGGCGATCTGCGTGAGAGCCTGGCGGAACTGAAACGTCAGCAGGTCACTCGCGAGCAGAGCATTAGCGCGCAGCGGGAGCGGGAGAGCGCCGAATTGCAGTTTGGCAAAACCGGTATGCCTTTCCCGACCCCGGAGCAACTGGATGGCGTGACCAGAGAACAGCTGACGCAACAGTGGCGGCAGACGGTGGCGGCACCGGTAACCTATTACCTGCTGGCGGACTTACCGGCAGAACAATTGCGGCCGCTGGTGGAGCGCTATCTGGCTTCGCTGCCTCGTCAGGCCGGCGGGGAAAGCCCCCAGCATCTGGCGCTGGAAGGGAAACGCGAGCGTATTTCCGCCATCAATCTGGAACCGAGGGCGGATGTCTATCTGTGGAGTTTCTCGCCGCAAACATGGACGCCGCAACAGGCGGTGCAGGTGAATATCGCTTCCCGGCTGGCGGCGCGTTATCTCAAGGCCAGCCTGCGGGATGATGCGCAGGGAATTTATAACCTGAAGATGGAAAGCCGCCTGAATGATAAGAGCCGGCGTATCGAAACCGTGCTGCGTTTTACCACCTCGCCGCAACGTGTGCAGGAGTTGAGACGCAATGCCCAGCAGGTGCTGGAAACGCTGGCGACGCGCATCACGCCGCAGGATGTCGAACAGGAGCGTAAGCAGTTTATTCACAGCGAACGTGCCCGTCAGCAGGACAGCACCACCCTGATGTCGCGGTTGATACTGAGTTACCGCAATTATCACGATCCCCGCTATCTGACCCAACTGGACAGCCTGGCGCCGGCGATCACCTTTGATGCGGTGCGTGATGCGGCGTCGCGGTTGTGGCATCCGCAAAATCAGGTGTTGTACATCACATTGCCGAACATCACATTGCCGCAGGAGAAAAAATCGTGAGAACGTTCTTGCAGGCGTTTGCTCTGTTATGCCGTCCATTCTGGCTTGACCGGCGTTACTGGCAATGCTGGTTGTTGCTGGCGGCAATCGTGGCGATGGGCGGCGGCATTGTGTACCTCAACGTCCGCATCAATGACTGGAGCAAAACCTTTTATGATGCGCTGGGAGCATTCGATAGCGGCTTGCTTTACCGCCTGATCAAAGAGTATTGCCTCTATATTCTGATTTATATCGGCATCTTCGTGTATCAGGAGTGGCTGACCAAATTGTTGATTATTCGCTGGCGTGAGCAGATGACGGCGGCGTTTATCGACAGTTGGCTGGCGAAACGCGCCTTTTATCGCCTGTCGTTAAGCGGCCGGGTGGATAACCCGGATCAGCGTATCGCGCAGGATGTCGACCTGTTCGTCACCCAAACGGTGCGGCTGTCGGTGTCGTTTATCATCACCTTCGCTCAGTTGTGCTCGTTCCTGTTAATCCTGTGGGATTTGTCCGGTGTGCAGCAGTTTACGCTGTGGGGGCACAGCATTACCGTCAGCGGCTATCTGGTATGGGTCGCCGTGCTCTACACCCTGCTGGGAAGTTTGATTACTCAGTGGATCGGCAAACGGTTACACGGCATCAATTACCATAAACAGCAGGCGGAAGCGGATTTCCGCGCCTCGCTGCTGCGTAAGCACGATAGTGCGGAGCAGATTGCGCTGTACGGCGGCGAGCGGCAGGAGAAACGCCAGCTCGGCGGTTATTTCTCTTCGATTGTCAGCAACTGGCGCTCATTGATGAACGCCGAGCGTAATCTGGGTCTGTTCACCGTCGGTTATACCCGCGTCAGCCTGATTGTGCCGGTGTTTGCCGCGTTGCCGGCGTTTCTCAGCAAGACGGTCACGCTGGGCGGATTAATGCAGATTCGCAGCGCGTTCGGCCAGGTACATAGCGCATTGAGCTGGTTTATTCGGGTGTACTACTCGTTGGTGGAGCTGTCTGCCAGTATGACGCGTTTGGATCAGTTCCGGCGGGAAATCGAGGCGCATCAGGATACGGCGATGCCGCAGGTGAGAGGAGAACGGCTACATGTCGAGCGGCTCAGTTTCTCCACGCCGCAGGGGCAACCGTTGTTGCGTAACGTCACGTTCCAGTGCGATCCCGGCAGTTGGAACCGCCTTTCCGGTCACAGCGGGTTGGGAAAATCGACCCTGTTGCGTACGCTGGCCGGGTTGTGGCCCTATTACGAAGGCGGCTGGCAGGTTGGACGCGGTACGCCGCTGTTGTTGCCGCAGCAGAGCTATCTGGGACAGGGGACGCTGGCGGAGGTGATTTGTTATCCGTGCGCGCCGCTGGATGATGAAGCGGCGTTGCGTCAGGTGTTGGATCAGGTTGGGTTAAGCGACTGGGGCGACCGGTTGCAGCAGCAGATGAACTGGGATCGGGTATTTTCCGGCGGCGAGCGTCAACGGCTGGCGCTGGCGCGGGCGCTGATCAATCGCCCGGACCATCTGTATCTGGATGAAGCCACCAGTCATCTTGATCAGTATGCCGCCCGACACTTGCTGGGCGTTATCCGTCAGGCATTGCCGGATTGCACCGTAATTGCGGTCACTCACCAACAGGAACTGGCCGATTTGTTCCACTATCACATCGATCTGGCGGCGTTTCGCTGATCGTTTACCCACTGGCCGGCGGCGTTTTTATCTGACGAACGTTTTATCCGGGAACGTTTTATTCAGGTGGAAATGGTCCCCGGCCAGCCTGAACAATGGTAATCTTGGCGCCCATCTGTGCGCCGTGGCGTAACCCGCGCAAATTTTCACGGCACTTTCTGCCTGAGGCGGACTCAAACAGCCGGCGTGATGATCGCGCCGGCCCAGGGTGAGTCGGCGCCGTTTTATGTTGAGGAGTCGAGAGTGACAAAAGTGCGTCCGTTGTTTCTGGTTTTCCCGCTGTTGCTGGCAGGGTGCAGCACCCTTTCCAGTTTTTCCTGGTCCAGTTTGTCGCCGTTCAACTGGTTCGGTCATCGGTTGACGGTGTCGGACGCGGGCGTCGGCGAGATTAATGCCGCAACACCGATGCTGGAGTCGGCGTTGGAGCAGGCGCTGGACGGCGATTATCGCCTGCGCGGCGGCATGGAAACCCGCAACGGCAAACTGGTCTCGATCTATGAAGCGCTGAAGGATGACGGCGTCCGGCTGGAAATCAGCGGCGCGCCGAAGGGCCAGGTAAAACAGGTGGCGGTGATGGACAAAGCAATCGCCAGCGAGTGGGGCGTAAAAATCGGCGATGAGTTCAGTTCGCTTTACAGTAAGGCGTTTGGCGTTTGCCAGCCGGGGCAAGGGTTAGCCGATGCCCGCAGCGTAGAATGCGTGGCGCCGCAAGGGAAACACGTCAGTTACCTGTTCTCCGGCGACTGGAACGGCCCGGAAGGATTGATGCCGCCCGATGACATTCTCAAGAGCTGGAAGGTCAGCAAGATCGTCTGGCACGCGCAGGGTCGGGAATAATTCATAAGAATCATTTTTAAATTCAGGAGCCTGGGTGAGGCTATCCCGGCTCCCGTTACCCTTTTGTTCTACTTGCGATGCCATGTTCATCAGATTTATTGTTTAATTTCGTTAAAGAATTTGGTGCTTTATTTGTGCTGAGTTACTGAAAAATTTCCTGATCATTCACTGCTTTTATGACTTATCGTCATCGTTTTATCCATTTTTCCCCTGCTGATTTTTCATTTCTTCTGAATATGATCCGGATCGTATCCGGTGCTGTATCTGTGCCCGCCTGACGTTAACATAGCAATATGCATACAAATTTGTGTGTGACAGGCAGCCGTTGGCGCTGTTGGCTGCGAATAGCATTTGTACAGGAAGTTTGGTGTGAACATCCGTAGGGGATTTGGGTCCACGCCGAAATGATCAATAAGGAGATTTAATGTCCCATATTCTGATGGCCGCGGTGGCAACGCCGGGGCATGTTTATCCTATGCTGACCATTGCCCGTCATCTGCTAACCAAAGGGCACCGGGTAACCCTGTTCAGCGGTGCGCTGTTTCGCGAGCAGGCGCAGGCCGCGGGTGTGGGTTTTATCGCCTTCGATGAAGCGATTGATTTTGACTACCGCTATCTGGAACGCCATTTTCCCAAACGCGCTACCCTGCCGCCCGGCAACGCGCAGATGGCGTTGGCATTGCGTGAATTCTTCTCTGCGCCTATCCCGTTAATCGACCGCCAGTTACGTCAGGTGCTGGCGCACACTCAGGCGGATGTAGTGATGGCGGAAAACTGCTTCTACGGCATTCTGCCGTTGTTGGCCAGTGAAGATCGCCCGCCGGTGATCGGCATCGGCGTGACGCCGCTGTCCTTCTCTTCCCGCGATTCGATCTTTTACGGGCCGCGTATTCCACCAGCGTTATTGCCGCCGGATTTGACCCGCGAGCAACTGATCGACAAGGAAACCCGCGAGCTGATCGCCGGCGTGAAAGAAGCGTTTGATACGGTGATGGTGCAGTCGGGGAAACCGCCGCTAACCGCACCTTTTGCCGACGCGCTGATCAGCGGCTGTGATCGTTTCCTGCAACTGTCTACCACCGAACTGGAATATCACCGTGATGATTTGCCGTCGTGTGTCCGCTTTGTGGGGCCGTTACCGCTGAAAGTGACCGAAGAAGAGGCGGAGCAAGCGTGGTGGCCAACTGAGGATACCCGGCCGTTGGTGATTGTGTCGCAGGGAACGCTGGCGAATGTGGACCTACAACAGTTGATTGGCCCGACGTTGCGCGCGCTGGCCGGCCTGCCCGTCCGGGTGCTGGCGACCACCGGCGGCCGGCCGGTAGAAGAGTTGGCCGCTTCGGCACCGGAAAACGCGCGGGTGTACCGTTTTGTTTCGCTGGAGCACTGGTTACCGCGGGCGGCGCTGCTGATCACCAACGGGGGATACGGTTCACTTAACGCGGCCTTGTCTCACGGTGTGCCGTTGATTGTGGCCGGTACGGGAGAAGACAAGCTGGAAACGGCGGCAAGGGTGGTGTTTGCCGGCTGTGGGCTGAATCTCGGCACCAGCACGCCGGGTGAGCAACAGATTGCCGATGCGGTGATGCGCATCCTCGAACAACCCGGCTATACCCAGCGGGCGCGTTGGGTCCAGGCGGATTGCGCGCGTCATGATGCGCTGGAGGCGATCGCAGAAGAGGTAGGGGCAATTAAGTAAGCGTTTTTACACTGCAATCTATACCCAAAATAATTCGAGTTGCAGGAAGGCGGCGACGCAGCGAATCTCCGGGAGCTTACTTAAGTAAGTGACCGGAGTGAGCGAGGAAAGCCAACGCACCTGCAACTTGAAGTATGACGGGTATATACTCGTCATACCTGCAAGGTGAAGTATGACGGGTATAGCGAATTATCGAGTCGGCATTGACGAATATTCAGGCGGATACTCGGGATTTACCGGCTGAATTGCGCATCAGTTTTTTACGGTCAACCAACGTATTAGTTTGAGGGTCATAATAACGGCTTGGCCATATTTCTTCCGGATTAACGCCTAATTCCGCGGCGATCAGTAATTCTCCTTTCGGCCAGGGCCGATATAAGGCGTTTGCCAATGTACTGGAACTTAATCCGGCTTCTCGCGAAACCGCTGAGAGTGATGTCCCTTTCTTCCTTAATGCAGCGATAATGTCGGCTGAGTGCCAGTCTGTTCTCCTTACGCGCATTTTCTATCCTCGGTAGCTGTGACTGATTGCTATTTTTTGTGACAGATACTTACTATTACATATTTATATAGGTAAAAAATACTCTTGAATTAAAAATTATTTTATAAATTTATCGTTATCCTGTGGTTTTCTATGATAAGTGAAAGGATTTGGGTTTTTTAATAACCGATCTGATTAATAGTTTTAGATGTTATTATTTTTTTATTTTTATTTCGTTTTGTGAAATTACAATATGAATTTAATTCCCTTGTTGATCTTTATATTTAATTGAGTGTTTTATATACAGGATGTTTTTGTAATGAATAATACGCAGGATTATCTTCGCTCGTTAATTCCCGTTCTGGATGGGCTCAATGAGCCGTGGGGAATCAAGGATCTGGCGTCTCGTCATGTGTATATGAACATGCCCGCATACAGTTACACCAATACGCCGGTGCGTTTTGATATTGAAGGCAAAGCCGATGAGGAGTTTCCGCTCGCTTGGGCGGAATTGTCCGGTGATTTTATTGAGCACGATCGTCGAACGGAGACCTGTGCCGAACGGGTTACCGTCATTGAAACCCATTACTGGTTTGGCAAAACAGAATTATCGCCGTATATCAGTGAAAAAATTCCGTTGTTTAATCCAGAAAAAGAGTGCGTGGGCATTTTATGGAATGCCCGGCCGATGACCACATTGTCGCCGCTGATTCATATTGACCGGCGTAAACCCACGGTGCTCAAAACTGAAGTAACGGTGGATATTTTTACCCGCGCCGAACTGGATACGCTTTTTCTTTTACTCCGGCGGTTTTCCAGCAAGGAAATTGCGAAGAAGTTCAATTTGTCCAGCCGGACAATCGAAAACAGAATACAAAGTATGTACCAAAAAGCCGGCGTACATTCGTTCAATCAGTTTGAAGAGTTTTGCTATCAACAAGGGCTGGATGGCTTTATACCTCACTCATTGCTGACAAAAGGCATTTTATTTATCTGACAGGGACACGTTGATGGAAAACCTTGAGGATTATCCGCTGAGCCGGGTGCCGACATCGGTTCGGTTGCCGTTTTTCACTGTTGCGTTGGTTCATATTGGTATGCTTACCGCGCTGGACCAGTTCATGCTGGGAGCGGTGCTGGGGCATTCAATGACGCTCGGCGATGCATTTCTGGCGATTACCATCGGCAGTGCGATTTTTGGCGTGGTGACGCTGGGGCTGGGTTATGCGGGCATGAAAGAAGGGCTATCCGGTAGTTTGCTGGCGCGCTGGTGTGGTTTTGGCCGGCTCGGCGCGGTATTTATCGGCGCCATTATCGCCGTCAGCCTGCTGGGGTGGTTCGGCGTACAAAACGCGGTGTTTGCCAAGTCACTGAATTTTGCGTTGGGCGATCGCCTGGGGTTCGGCTGGTCCGCGGCCCTTTCCGGTGGTGCGTTGACGCTTCTGGTCACCTTTGGCTTTAGCGCCTTGCGTTATACCGCCAGAATCGCGGTGCCGCTGTTTATCATGGTCGTAGGCTATATTTCGACCATGACGCTCGCCGGGCACAATATTACCGACTTACTGCAAATCGGGGGAACGGGCGAGGCGATTTCAGTGAGCGCCGGGGCGACTATGGTGGTCGGCGGTTGTATTGTGGCCAGCCTGATCACGCCCGATATGACGCGTTATTCCCGTCGCGGGCGGCATGTTTTTTGGGTCACGATGCTGTCGATCCTTATCGGCGAGTTCGTCGTCAATGGGCTGGCGATTTTGATTGCCAGAGCGCTGAATACGGCGGATATCGTCACCATCATGTCGCAAACGGCAGGGGGAATCGGGCTGGTGACCGTGATTTTTTCCACCTTGCGCATCAATGACATTAATCTGTACTCCTCGTCATTAGGTATCGCCAATGCCGTAGAAGGCGTCACCGGCAGAAAACTCAGCTACAAAGCCATCACGTTGTTGATCGGGCTTATCGGCACGTTTCTGTCGGTGATCGGCATTCTGGATCGGTTTGTGGATTTTCTGACCTTACTGGGCGTGTTTTTCCCGCCGATTATCGGGGTGATGCTGGTGGACTACTATATCTTGCGTACCAGCCGGGCGCAGTTGGATGAAAGTCGCCGACATGGCGAACTGCCGGATGCAGACAGCACGCCGGATGTCGGGTGGTCTGCGATATTGGCAAGTCTGGTGGGAAGTGCGGTCGGATTATTCACCGCGTGGGGGATCCCGGCATTAAATTCGCTGCTGGCGGCCAGTGTGCTGTACGGGCTAATCAAGGTGACACTTCCGGCCATGAAAGCGAATCGCGGCGAGTGATGTGCCGCCGGTAAGCTCAGGCGTTGCCAAAACAGTCGCCCGCGCTTTCCACCTTTATTGGTAAGGTTATCCTGTTATCGTCAACATCGTTTGATATCATGTGAATCCGATTGGGGGCGTGGTGGCCACGCCTCGCGTTTTTATTGATATCGCAGCATTAAGATAACAGCCCGGCATGGCATTGCCGGGGTGGAAAAAACTGCACCGAATGAGGAAGCAACAGATGACACAAATTCAAAGCGGTATTTTGCTGGAGCATCGCCGTTTTGCCATTTTCATGGAGGCTATGGTACAGGGTGAATTTGATGCCATCCGCCAGGGGTGCAAGAAGTTTTGCCAGGCGCTGAGCGAGTTGCAGCAACGTTTTCCCGATGCGGGGCTCGGTGCGGTGATTGCTTTTGGCTATGACGTTTGGTGCGAGCTGGATTGCGACCACAGCGCGCAGGAGCTCAAACCCTTCACACCGCTGGGTAACGGATTGGCGCCGGCAACGCAGCGCGACATGCTGATTCACATCCAGTCGCTGCGTCATGACGTCAACTTTTCGCTGGCGCAGGCGGTGTTGGCGTCGTTCGGCAATACCATCAACATCGAAGAGGAAACCCACGGCTTTCGTTGGGTGGAAGATCGCGATTTGAGCGGTTTTGTCGATGGCACTGAAAATCCGCAGGGCGATGCCCGACATGGTGTCGCCATCATCCCGGATGGCGAAGCGGGAGAAGGCGGCAGTTATGTGTTTGTTCAGCGCTGGGAGCACAATCTGCGCCAGTTGAATCGCATCAGTGTGGAACAGCAAGAGCAGATGATCGGCCGCACCAAGCAAGACAATGAAGAGCTGTCGTCTGAGTCGCGGCCGGTGACCTCGCATTTGAGTCGGGTTGATCTTAAAGAAGACGGCAAGGGCTTGAAAATCCTGCGTCAGAGCCTGCCTTACGGCACCGCCAGCGGTAAACACGGTTTGTATTTTGCGGCGTATTGCGCCCGTCTTTACAACATTGAACAGCAATTGCTGAGTATGTTCGGCGACCGTGACGGCAAACGCGACGATATGCTGCGCTTTACCCGCGCCGTCAGCGGTAGTTACTTCTTCGCGCCGTCCCTTGATCGTTTGCTATCGCTATAACAGAATCCGGTTTTGCTACAGACAGACAGGCACTGCACCGCGGTGCCTGTTTTTTTGGTGACGCCCGGCGTCGTGCGGAGAGAAGAATGTGACCTCGCTTGAACACTGCATCGGCAATACGCCGCTGATTAAATTACAACGTCTGGCTGCGCATACCGGCAGCGAAATCTGGCTGAAGCTGGAGGGCAATAACCCGGCCGGTTCGGTGAAGGATCGGGCGGCGTTGTCGATGATCCGGCAGGCGGAGCATCGGGGCGAGATTGCACCGGGCGATACGTTAATTGAAGCGACCAGCGGTAATACCGGTATTGCGCTGGCGATGGTCGCCGCCATGAAAGGATACCGTTTGAAGCTGCTGATGCCGGAAAATATGAGTCTGGAACGGCAAGCCTCAATGCGTGCCTACGGTGCGGAGCTGCTGCTGGTCAACCAACAACAAGGGATGGAGGGCGCGCGCGATCTGGCCCGGCAGATGGCGCAGGCAGGCGAGGGCAAGCTGCTCGACCAGTTCAACAACCCGGACAATCCGCTGGCGCACTTCACCACCACCGGCCCGGAAATCTGGCGACAAACGCAGGGCCGGCTCACCCATTTTGTCTCCTGCATGGGCACTACCGGCACCATCACCGGCGTGAGTCGCTACCTGAAAAGCCAGAGCGATACGGTTTGTACCGTTGGCCTGCAACCGCAAGACGGTAGCCAGATACCGGGGATCCGCCGCTGGTCGCCGAATTATCTGCCGGGGATCTTTCAGCCGCAACTGGTAGACCGGATTATGGATATGTCGCAGCAGGAGGCGGAAACGACCATGCAGCAACTGGCGCGGATGGAAGGGGTATTCTGCGGCGTCAGCTCCGGCGGTGCGGTGGCGGGGGCGTTGCGCATTGCCGCCGAACAGCCCGGCAGCCTGATCGTGGCCGTGGTGTGCGACCGCGGCGACCGCTATCTCTCTACCGGCGTGTTTGGCTGACGCGCTCACGGCAGCAAAATTTGTCATAACGGGAACAATCAACATTAACGCTGGGCATGAAGAAATCTCAAAAGCGATCATTGTACATAAAATTCAATTAATTAGAGGTGTTACCCTTTTCTTTCATACTCAGGTATATTTGAAGGAGATCGTTACCACTTAAGGGCGAAACCTGGCATCAGTTGATGTGTTACACATCAACTGATGCCAGGTTTTTTTTTGAATATGTATGATGAGAGCAGGAAATGAAAATCAATAACTTTCAACTGATGGCCAAACCCTCCGGTTCGGTGTGTAACATCGACTGTTCCTACTGTTTTTATCTTGAGAAAGAGCATCTGTATCCGGAAAGAAAGAAAAACTGGAGAATGGATAATCTGACGCTGGAAAATTACATCAAGAAAAATATTGCAGCACAACGTGCCGATGTCGTTGATTTCCTGTGGCAGGGTGGTGAACCCACGATGTTAGGAATTGATTTTTATCGAGAAGCCGTCCGGCTACAGGCCCTGTATCGGGGCAAAAAAACCATCAATAATTTCTTTCAGACTAATGGCATTAATCTTAATGAAGACTGGGCGATCTTTCTTAAAGAGCATAATTTCCTGGTGGGAATATCCATCGACGGCGATCGTATCAGCAATGACGCCCATCGTTTAACTCGTTCAGGAAAAAGCACCTTCGACAGCGTCATGAATGGCATTGATATTCTGAAACGTCATCAAGTCGAATTTAATACTTTGACGGTTGTGAATGCAGAAAACGTCAAGCGACCTTTAGATGTCTACCGGTTTTTAAAAAGGATCGGCAGTCGCTATATGCAATTCATCCCCTTAATTGAACGCCGCGCAGCCCGTCCGGATGAGAATGGCCTGACGCTGATTAAACCGGATTTCTCCGGTCAGTGTGCGGTGGAAGCCTGGTCCGTTCCGGCGCCTGCTTGGGGAAAATTCCTTAATGCGATATTTGATGAATGGGTGGTCAACGATCTCGGCCGGACCTTTGTGATGAATTTTGAGCAAACTCTGGCCAAAATGAATGGCGCACAAAGCGCCTGTATTATTAACGAAACCTGTGGCGGCAATTTAATTGTTGAATCCAATGGTGATGTCTATTCCTGCGACCATTTTGTCTACCCGGAAAATAAGCTTGGAAATATCAACGAGCACGAAATCACTGAAATGGTCAATTCGCCGCAAAATATCGAGTTTGGCGAACGCAAAGCCAGCCATATCAGCAAAGACTGCCTGACCTGCCCGGTGAAATCCATCTGTAATGGCGGTTGCCCTAAGCACCGATTTGAACTGTCGAGCGACGGGAAGCCAACCAAAAATTATCTCTGTGATGGTTTTGCGATTCACCTGCATCACGTAGTGCCCAGAATGCAGCATATCCTTGGACTGCTACAGCAGAGAACCACGCCAGCCCGCATCAAGCGCGAAATGAAAAATTTTGCCCGACGCCCGCATTAAATTTCCCTCCCCTCACTGCCTCGTCGCGGCGGGGCGGTGCCCGTACCGGTAAAAGCACGGCTTATTTTTTTGCCAATCGGTAGTTCATTTTAACCAGCATCACGTTCACCCCATCCACGACAAAGGGTTCCAACGCTACCCAGACTTTATCAATGTGATCCATCGGAAAGTTAACAACGGGTTTCACCTCGTCGGAAAACCAGAGGTCGGCAAACCAGAGTGTTGAATCGCCGTGGCGGATCTTATGGAAGCCTGGCAACTGCTTATCGTAGAATTTCTCCAGCGTTTCGGCAGGGGCGAGTGACAGGAACATGGCAAACGGCAGCGAAGTACCGTGGTCGTCGAAGGCGATACCGTTATAAAGATTGAAGACTAATTTCGATTCCGGATACTGTGTGAAGGGGATCACCCGTACGAGAGATGTCTGGCGATATTTCTCCGGCACACCCATTTTCTGCGCCAGCGACTGCGTCAACTGGTCAGTATTGTCGGCGAGGGCTACGCCAGCAAACAGCGACAGGAGCAGGGTAAATAGTGCGCGAAATAGTACGTGGCTAAGGTTCATTTTCTTTTTCCTGTAAAAACAGAAAAAGGAGGAGCATCGCTCGCTCCCCCTTTGCTTTTTGGCTTAATTTAGTGCTTTTCTTTCATGTAGTTTTCTTTGATGAAATCCTGGGTTTTATCCATCGCTTCACTCATTTTTTGCAGTCGTTCCGCTTTCCCTGGCGTGTCCGGCAGGAACCCGACATACTTGTCTTTCGGGCCATATTGACGCATCCAGTTCTGCGGGAAGTCGGCAGATTTCATGCCCTTACCATTATCGTCATAGCGCTGAACAATCCCTTCGGACAATTTGGCGTTATAAGGAATAATGTTCTGGCCTTTGTGATCGCCGAGTTTGGTAAACAGCTCCTGACGCAGATCCTGCTTAATTTTCACAATCGCCGGATCGTCGGAATTAATCAGGTTATGCATTTCCTGCGGATCTTCTTTCAGATCGTACAGTTCTTCGGTATCCCACACGCCATAGTAGTTGATGTACTTATAGCGTTCGCCACGGATTGCGAAGGTAGTCGGCGTGTACGGGAAGTTATATTCCCAGAAGTACTCGTAGACGAAAGTCTGACTTCTCGCCTCGGCAGGCTTTTTACCCGTCCCGAGAGAAAGGAAGCTGGAGCCGTCATACTCTTTCGGCTTCGGTAGCCCAGCCGCTTCAAGAATGGTCGGCGCGATATCAATGTTGGCGACCACATCGTTCACCACGCGACCGGCATCGAAGCCCGGACCACTGGCAATCAACGGCACACGGATCGACTCTTCGTATGCATTACGTTTATCGATCAGACCATGCTCGCCGAACATAAAGCCGTTGTCGCCCATCACCATGATGATGGTGTTTTTATCAAGGTTGTGGTCTTTCAGATACTGGCGCACGCGACCGACACTTTCATCGACGGACATCAGCGTTTCATAGTAGCTCTGCAACCATTCGTTGTAGTCGAGGTTTTCCATATACGGGAAATCGATGCCGTGCCAGCTATTACGCTGATCTTTCACCCAGCGTGGTTTCCCGGCATAGTTCTCCGCATTGTTCACCCAAGAGTCCGGCTTTTTGAACACTTTGCCTTTCAGCTTGCCGATGTGGCGCGGCGCAGGCAGGAAGTCGGCGTGCACACCTTTATGGCCTAAATAGAGCATAAAAGGCTTGGACTTATCGCGGTGATCCAGCCAGTCTACGGCATAGTCGGTCAACTCATCGGTAATATAGCCTTTTTGTTTCACGACCTTGCCGTCTACATTCAGCTCAGACGCGCCGCCAAACTCGTTGATCGGGTAGTAGTTGCCCTGAGAATTGGAACCGATAAAACCGACCCATTTATCAAATCCGGCAAACCCTGGTTTGGCCTCTTTTTCCACCCCGCCAAAGTGCCATTTACCAAAGAAGCCGGTCTGATATCCCGCCTGCTTAAGACGCTGAGGGAAGAAGTTCAGGCTGTATACGTTGTCGTTTTTATTGTTATCCACCATGCCGTGGTTGTGGGCATACATCCCTGTCAACACGCTGGCGCGACTTGGTCCGCAAAGTGAAGTCGTGACAAAGGCATTTTTAAAATAGGTGCCCTCTTTCGCCATGGCGTCCATGTTCGGCGTTACCGCATCGCTGTTTACAAATCCCATCGCGTCATAACGCTGGTCGTCAACGATGATATAGACGATATTGGGCTTTTCCTGAGCCGCATACGCTAGCGTTCCGACCGAAGTCGACGCCAGACAGGAAATACCGATCATTACAGATAATAAACTTCGTTTCATTTATTTCCCCTTGCTTCAGTCCTGAGTCGCCTCATGGATTTAGAAAAACTGAAATACCGAATTTCCATTGTTCATCTTTGTTTTCCGCAAATACGGCATTATCGAGTTCATTATAAAGCAGTCCAATTCCACACCCGTCTGATTAAAACGCTTCCAGATATAGGCGGATGGACTGCTGAACGGGTATAAACTTATCTGCAATTACCATAGTTTTTGTGGAACCCCAAGCCGCTACCCATTATCACTAGCGCATTGTTATTATCATCAATGACTACTACCTCATTATTATTTAAAGTTTCGGTAATATTCATTTATTCCAGCCATAAAAAATGGAAACAAAAAAAACCAGATAATTGTACATTTTCTTGCAATACGAAATGTACAATTATCTGGTTTTGCCTGTATATACAGTAGCAACCCGTTATTCATTTGGATAGTACTGTCTTTTTTCTGGATATAAAGAATGAAAATTAAAAAACGTGACCCGTATCCAAATTTATTTCTAGTGGTTGTCATTTAAGTTGTTGTTAGATCTGTGGTTAGAGGTATTTGTATTCGATACCCGTCATCCGGCTTTGCATGGATTATGTTTTGAACAGTGAAAGGTAAGGATTCCGTAAATGGTGCTGCGCAGATTGCCGCCAGCCCTGACAATAGAAGTGGTAACAATGTATGGGAATGAAAGTATGAAAATTTTACTGGTAGACGATGACGCTGAACTGGGGCACATGCTGTGTGAATACCTCACGGCGGAAGGGTTCAGCACTTCACAGGTAATGACCGGTAAGGAGGGAGTAGACGGCGCCATGTCCGATCAGTACACCGCGATGATTTTGGACATTATGTTGCCCGACATGAGCGGGATTGACGTTCTGCGACAGGTACGCCGCAACCGCTCGATTCCCATCATTATGTTGACGGCCAAGGGCGACAATATCGATCGCGTGATCGGGCTGGAAATGGGGGCGGATGATTATGTGCCGAAGCCCTGCTATCCACGTGAGTTGGTGGCGCGCCTGCGCGCGGTGCTGCGCCGTTATGAAGACAAGGCGGAAAAAAGCGAGGACGCGGGGACGATAAACTATGGCGAGCTTGTGATCAGCCCTTCCACCCGCAGCAGCGAGTGGCGCGGCAAGGCGTTTGACCTTACTGCGTCGGAGTTCAATCTGCTGGAGCTGTTGATACGCTCGTCCGAACGGGTGGTGACCAAGGATGAACTGTCGGAGAAATGCCTGGGACGCCGCCGTGAAGCGTATGACCGCAGCGTGGATGTGCACATCAGCAATATTCGTCAAAAACTGGCGGCGCTGGATGGATGTAGCCTGACCATCGAGACGGTGCGCAGCGTCGGATACCGGATCCGTTAATTATGCATGGACGGTTGTTCTGGAAGATTCTGCTCGGCTTGTGGCTGACATTCCTCGTTATTTCGCAACTATTGTGGGTAGGGTTCTCATTTTACGGCGAACACCCCGAGCCGCCGGAAGTGCGTCAGGGAAAACATACTATGTCGTTGCAAATGGCGCTGGCGGCGCAGGCGCTGCGTCAGGGGGGAATGGCTGAGCTGGGGCATACCCTGGGTGAGTGGCCGAAGAACGAACGTGTTTATATCAACGTTTCGATTATCGGCGACAACGACGATATGGCTGGGAATACCTCGCTACCGGGGATCGGGATGCCGGGTGGACCGCCTGAACGGCCAGAACCGCCGGGGATTGGGCCGGGTGGATTACCGGATCAACTGGAGCAGGCGCCGAAGCAGATAGTGGAAGGCCCCGATGGGCAGCGCTACCGGATTAGCTTCGATACCACTCGCTGGCGGCATGATGTCATCCCGAAGGAGCCCCCGGCGTCGCTGCCGTTTTTCCTGCATTTGCCACCGCCGATGATCTGGATCGGTGCATTGGGCGGCTTGCTGTTTAGCGGTATGCTGGCCTGGAATCTGGCGCGCCCCTTGAGCCGGTTGCGGGCCAGTTTCGAACGGGTTGCGCAGGGCGACCTGTCGGTACGGCTTTATCCGTCGATGCGTCGCCGCCATGATGAGATAGGCGACGTGGCGCGCGATTTTGACGCCATGGTTGGTCGTTTGTCGATATTGGTCAGCGCGCGCGAGCAACTGCTGCACGATGTTTCCCACGAATTGCGATCGCCGTTGGCCCGGCTGCAACTGGCGATAGGGCTGGCGCGGCAGAACCCAGACAACGTGGAAAACGCGTTGCAGCGCATCGAGCGTGAAGCGGAGCGGATGGATAAGATGATCGGCGAAGTGCTCACGTTGTCCCGGGCTGAAAACAACGCCGTCAACAACGAAGAGTATTTCGACTTGCTCGGGCTGGTGAGTGCGGTGGTTAACGATGCCCGTTACGAAGCGCAGGTGCCGGGGGTGGAGATCGCGCTGAGTACTGGCGATTACGACGATTACACCGTCAAAGGCTCAGCGGAGCTGATGCGACATGCGCTGGATAACATCGTTCGCAATGCGTTGCGTTTCTCTTCGCGTGGTCAGCAGGTGCTGGTTACGCTGTCTCGGGATGAAAAAGAGTGGTGCATCGGCGTGGCGGATAGCGGGCCGGGCGTGGAGGAAAGCAAGCTTTCCAGTATTTTCGACCCTTTCATGCGCATTGATTCGCCGCAGTCGGGCAAAGGCTATGGTCTGGGGCTGGCGATTGCTCGCAAGGCGGTAGTGGCGCATGGCGGCCGTATTGAAGCGGAAAACCGCGAGCAGGGCGGGTTGCAGATCGATATCTGCATTCCCCGTTGGCGGTAGCCTGGCTGACTGATTCCTGTAGCGGGTTGACGCCAAAACAGCCGCTACTCTGTGGCGATTTGGCGTCCTGTATCATTTGTCGGCGGTGATACTCGCCGCCTGATTAATGACCATGAAATAGGGGAGGACGGCCTTCGGCTTGTGCAGCCATACCTTCGATAAAATCCTTGGTACGATAAAGCGCGCTGTACTGTGCGCCGAGTTGGGCGAAGGCTGTGGCCTCACTGGTATCAATGGCCAGATGCGCCGATGCCAGCGTGGTTTGTATGCCGATTGGGCCGCATGTCGCGATTTTGTTGGCGATAGCTATGGCTCTGTCTAACGTTGCCTGAGGCGTCTCGGCGATCTCTTGCAATATTCCCATGCGATAGGCATCTTCCGCCCCCCAATGGTCCCCCGTCAGCATGAATCGCATGGCATTGCCCCAGCCGGCTTCGCGTACGAATCGAACGGTTGAGCCGCCTCCGGGGAAACGTCCGTGGGAGTTTTCATCCTGACCAAACCTCGTATTGGCTGCCGCAACCCGGATATCCGCTGACAAGAAAAGCTCGTGGGCCATATTCCATGTGTCGCCGTGCACGGCGGCGATGAGCGGTTTGGAACGCCGGGTCGGGCCATAATTAAGCGGACTGATGACGTGAGTCAGGCCCGCCAGAATATTTCCGTTGCTATTAACGGTTGCTTTATAGGCATCCACATCAATACCCCGAGAGAAATTGTCTCCGTGGCCGAATAAGATAGCCGCTCGCAGAGAAGGGTCATGATCGTAGTCGTATATGGCTCTTGCCAGTGCCTGAAATGTTTCAGGATCGATACGGTTTTGGACGGCAGGGCGATTGAGCCCCAATAACACCACTTGCCCCCGGCGTTCGATCGATAATTTTGTGTTTAGCCCTGGCGGAACGTCAACGAGGGTTGTGGGTTGCATCGCTGTTTCTGTCGTGGGGGAGGGGGTCTGTTCCGCACCAAGTGCTGCGGATGTCGCCATCGCCATTGTCGGTACGGCGGCGGCGAGGGTAGCGGTTGCCTTAATCAATGTACGGCGCGTTAAATCAAGTTTTTCTTCCACTTATGGCGCTCCAGTTGGGATTGCTTGCTGTGTTTGGTCAACATCACACTGAAAAAACCACCGAATGCCCGGATTCAGCCTATCCACTCAATGACATGCTGCGGTGACCCGGTGAACAGCATCAGGCGGTCGATATGCCGTATGACGCTTATAGATAAACTCGAATATTAAAAAGCCCTGGTGTATGGCAAACAATCACCAGGCAGTCCTGAGACTGTTGCTGGTGGGGGAATGACGTTGGTCGTCTTGTGCGACAGCAAGTGTGAACGCCTTTGTCTGGGATGTTGCCGTGATCATGGTGAAACAGGATCACTTTATGACGTCAACCTGCCGAAGCATCAGTACGCATGGTTAATCTTATAATAAGAGTGACTGGCCGCGCAAGCACCTGCCCGAATACCGGATCTGCGGTGATCACTCCAGGGATGGCCTGAGATCGCCGGCTACCGCGGGCCAAATAAGGTTTTGCTGTTGATAGGGGGGATTTCTATAATTAATGGTTTATGCAAGGTGCCGGATTGGGGGTAGGCTTATGCGATCGAAAAATTTTGATGGGATGGTGTGCTCAATTGCCGGCGTTATGGCTGCAATTGGCGATCGTTGGGGGCTGTTGATCCTGCGTGATCTTATCTTCGGCATCAGCCGATATGACGAGCTACGTCAATCATCCGGCGTCACCAATGCGACACTGAGCAACCGACTCAAGCACCTCGAGGCCAATGGTCTGATTGAGCGGCGGCGCTATCAAGTCAATCCTGAACGCTTTGAATACCTGTTAACTCCGCATGGTCGGCAACTCGCACCGATCATGGTGATGCTCTCTCAGATTGGCGATCGCTTAGGTCTATCCGGCGCTTCAGCGCCGCCGTTAAAATTTGTGAATCGAAAAACCGGTGCGGATGTGCGGTGGAGCTTCATCGATGAGAACACCGGTGAGCTGCTAAGCGGTGAGGATATCGCTTTTGAAGAAGGGCCTGGTGCGGATGATTTGGTGCGCTGGCGACTTTCTCACACCACTCGCCGATATGAGGGCGATGCGACGACGCTTTTGGAGGACGACTCAGTCTCCGAGCCTAAGAGCCTATCTCATTAGGGTTTCCCGAGGCCAAACTGGCTGCGCCAATAACGCCTACTGGGATAATCTCTAAGACTAAATGAGCAAGGTACAGCTATAAAACACGCCGCAAAAAAAGAAGCCGCAACATTTATTTGTCGCGGCATTCTTAATGGATTAATGCGTTACGCATTGCACCTACAGGCGCATGAGATTCGCTTACTTCTTGATGCGGATAACCGGGGTTTCCCCAACGACTACGGTGCCGTTCAGTTTGATCAGCTCTTTGATCTCATCCATGTTAGAGATAACGACCGGAGTCAAAGTGGACTTGGCTTTCTCTTCCAGCAACGGCAAATCAAACTCGATTACCACATCGCCTTTTTTGACGCGTTGCCCTTCTTCGGCGATACGCTTAAAGCCTTCGCCTTTCAGTTCAACGGTATCAATACCGAAGTGAACGAACAGCTCAATGCCCGTGTCTGATTCGATGGAAAACGCATGGTTGGTTTCGAAGATTTTACCAATGGTGCCGTCTACGGGGGCAACCATCTTGTTACCGCTAGGTTTGATAGCGATACCATCGCCGACGATCTTCTCAGCAAAGACGACATCAGGTACGTCTTCAATATTGACGATTTCGCCAGATAACGGGGCAATGATTTCGATGCTGCCGGTTTCTTTCTTGTCGTCAGAAACCAGAGATTTCAGTTTATCGAACAAACCCATGATTTTCTCCTAAGCATTAATATTGGGTCAGCACAGCGGTATCAGCAAAGCGTCTTTTCTTTAATGAACCGGCTTACCAGACTGCTTAACTCTTCTGCTGTCGGCTTGGCTAATGCCTGCTCCGCCAGCGCTTTCGCATCTTCGTAGTTGGCATTGCGAATAATTTTCTTGATGCGAGGAATCGAGATGGCACTCATGCTGAACTCATCCAGACCCATTCCCAGCAGCAGTAGTGTAGCACGTTCGTCACCTGCCAGTTCACCGCACATGCCGGTCCACTTGCCTTCGGCATGGGAAGCATCGATCACCTGCTTAATCAGGGTCAACACGGCCGGAGACATCGGGTTATAAAGATGAGAAATCAGCTCGTTCCCACGATCTACCGCCAGAGTATACTGGGTTAAGTCATTTGTCCCAATACTAAAGAAGTCAACTTCCTTCGCCAGGTGATGGGCGATGGCCGCCGCGGCCGGGGTTTCCACCATCACGCCGACTTCGATGGTTTCATCAAATGTTTTGTTTTCGGCACGCAACTGGGCTTTGAGCATCTCCAGTTCGGCTTTCAGCGTACGCACTTCTTCTACCGAAATGATCATCGGGAACATGATGCGCAGTTTGCCGAACGCTGAGGCACGCAGAATAGCGCGCAACTGCGAATGCAGAATCTCTTTGCGATCAAGGCAGATACGAATCGCACGCCAGCCGAGGAACGGGTTCTCTTCCTTCGGCAGGTCCATGTACGGCAGGTCTTTGTCGCCGCCGATGTCCATGGTACGCACGATCACCGCCTGCTCGCCCACCGCTTCCGCGACGGCTTTGTACGCCTGGAACTGCTCTTCTTCGGTCGGCAGGGCATCGCGATCCATGAACAGGAATTCGGTACGATACAGGCCCACGCCTTCCGCGCCGTTACGCTCAGCGCCGGCGACGTCGCGCACGGTACCGATGTTGGCGCACACTTCCACCTGATGACCGTCCAGCGAGATGGCCGGCAGATCTTTCAGTTTGGCGAGTTCGTATTTCTCGGTGTTGTACTGCTCCTGAACGGCTTTGAGCTGGTCAATAGTCGCCTGATCAGGATTTTGATAAATCTTGTTGTTCACCCCATCCAGAATGATGAAATCGCCATTCTTGATTTTTTGGGTGGCGTCGGTCGTACCCACGATGGCGGGCAGCTCCAGCGAGCGCGCCATGATCGAGGTATGGGATGTACGGCCGCCGATATCGGTAATGAAACCCAGCACCTTGTTCAGGTTCAACTGTGCGGTTTCAGACGGGGTCAGATCTTTGGCGATCAGGATGACTTCATCCTGAATGTCGCCCAGATCGACGATATGCAGGCCCAGAATGTTTTTCAGCAGGCGCTTGCCGATATCGCGCATATCCGCTGCGCGCTCTTTCAGGTATTCATCATCCAGTTCTTCCAGCGCTTTCGCCTGGGTCTCGATGACGGAATAGGCCGCCGCGTCTGCAGACGCGTGATCGTCTTTAATCAGGGAGATGATTTCCTGCTCGAATTCCTCATCTTCCAACAGCATGATGTGCCCTTCGAAGATGGCTTCTTTCTCTGGCCCCAGCGTTTCAGCGGCTTTTTGCTTGATGACTTCCAGTTGCTGTGACGCTTTGGCGCGGCCGGTCAGGAAGAGCTCGATTTCCTTCTCGACCTGGTCTGCAGAGATTTTTTTCCGGTTGACGACAATTTCGTCATCTTTCAGTAGCAGCGCCTTACCAAAAGCAATACCCGGTGATACTAATATGCCTGAAATCATAACCCTACCTTACTTGATTCTGATGTTCACTGAAAGATAGCGGGCCGTTTACTCAAGCTCAGCCATCAGTTTAACCAGATGTTCAACGGCTTGCTGCTCGTCTTCACCTTCGGCAGAAATCGTGACGACAGTCCCTTGAGTCAGACCCAGAGTCTGCAGTTTGAACAGGCTTTTCGCGCTGGCGCTTTTACCGTTGGAGGTGACGGTGATTTCAGAGGTAAAGCCTTTAGCTTCTTTCACGAACTGTGCGGCAGGGCGAGTGTGCAGACCATTTGGCGCGGTAATCGTTACTTCTTGCTTGAACATTCTGTTTTCCCCAACTTGTTGGATTAGGTTCATGTTGTGGAACTAAAGTTTAGTGTATGTGCTGAACTTTAGCCTGCTTGGTTGCCCTGAGTGGTTCAGGACAGGCCGGGATGCGGTAAGGGAAACGGAGTGCGCTTACCCCTGGTTAAGTCGGTAATGCCCCTTGCTCGTTGTTCCTGCGGTAATAAAGCGTCCGGCCCTGCAGCTTCATGTCGCAAGAATGATATCCGTATGTGGGGGCTCTGCCGGATATTAATTTCACGCATCAAAATAATTGTCCGGTTAAATACTAAACCTGGCGCGGAAAAGCAATGTGCAAGTAACAGAAAGTTTGAACTCTGCCACAAAAAAGCACCCGGAAGGGTGCTTTTTTAACTTTTGAATCACACTCGCGAGAAGAATGACTTACTGCTGTAATTCCTGCTCGGTGAACAGATCGGCAAAGAGTGCGGTACTGAGGTAACGCTCACCGGAAGAAGGCAGGATCACGACGATGGTTTTGTTAGCGAAATCCTCTTCTTTCAATAGGTTAAGCGCTGCCGCTACCGCTGCGCCGGAGGAAATCCCTGCCAGAATACCTTCTTCTTCCATCAGGCGGCGAGCCGTGTTGATCGCTTCTTCGTTAGTGATACGCTCGACGCGATCGACCAGTTTCAGATCCAGGTTGGCTGGAATAAACCCTGCGCCGATCCCCTGGATCTTGTGCGGACCGGGTTTGATTTCTTCGCCGGCCAGCGCCTGGGTGATGACCGGCGAGTCGGTCGGCTCAACGGCCACGGAAATAATCGCCTTGCCTTTGGTCTGCTTGATATAGCGGCTAACGCCGGTCAATGTGCCGCCGGTGCCGACACCTGCGATAAACACATCGACTTCACCGTCGGTGTCTTCCCAGATTTCCGGACCGGTGGTTTTTTCATGAATTTCCGGGTTGGCCGGGTTGCTGAACTGCTGCAACAACAGATAATGCTGCGGGTCGCTGGCCACGATTTCTTCGGCTTTGGCGATAGCGCCTTTCATGCCTTTGGCGCCTTCAGTCAGCACCAGATTGGCGCCCAGCGCTTTAAGTAACTTACGGCGCTCAAGGCTCATGGTTTCCGGCATGGTCAGCGTCAGTTTATAACCGCGCGCTGCCGCTACATACGCCAGCGCAATACCGGTATTACCGCTGGTCGGCTCTACGAGTTCGACGCCGGGCTTTAGCACACCGCGTTTTTCGGCATCCCAAATCAGGTTGGCGCCGATGCGGCATTTGACGCTGAAGCTCGGGTTACGTGACTCCACCTTAGCCAGAATACGCCCATTGCCGATGCGATTCAGACGAACCAGCGGCGTATGGCCGATAGTGAAAGAATTGTCTTCGTAGATCTTACTCATAGCCCGTCCTTTAATAGCTGTATGAAATTTTTGCGAACCATAAAGAGAATACCTGTTCGGGAAAGCCAGTGAAGGAAAGAATCGCTATATCGATATGTTCTGAGGAAATATGTTTTTCCCAACATCCAGTTATAGAACATCGATACTCCGACATTTTTTCCGTTCAAGATCCCCGGTTACGTACGGTGCTGTGTACCGGAAAGATGACGGTAACGATCGACCCATAAGGCCGTCGCGCCGCAGACGGCGACCGGCATGATTAACAGGTTCAGCACCGGCACCATCGTGCACAGGCTGACTAGCGCGCCAAATTGGAGATTGGTCAGCTTGTTCTGCCGTAATGCCTCTCGCATGGCGACGAAACCGACCTTGTGATTGTCGAACGGATAATCGCAGTATTGGATTGCCAGCATCCAGGCGCCAAACAGAAACCATACCACCGGTATGATCGTCTGGCCGACGCCGGGCACGAAATACAGCAGCAGTAGCACCAGTACACGGGGTAAATAATAGGCCAGTTTTTGCACTTCGCGCCGCATAATGCGCGGGACGTCTTTGGCGATATCACGTATTCCGCTGGCCGGCAGGGGCTGACCGGTTAGCCGGGCTTCCAGTTGCTCTGCCAGTAACCCATTAAACGGCGCGGCAATCAGATTGGTCAGCGTGCTGAAGAAATAGCTGAACACCAGCAATACGGAGAGCGTCACCAGCGGCCAGAGCAGGTAACTCAGCCACTGTAGCCATTCCGGTACATGGGTCATGAGTTGCGGAATCCAGTTTCCCAACTGGCGAAATAGCCACCAAAAAGCGCCGCCCATCAGCAGGATATTCATCAGCATAGGAAGAATGACAAAACGGCGAATGCCGGGTAACGACAGCAGTTGCCAGCCTTTCAGAAAATAATGCAGGCCGCTGTGTTTGGGATCAAGGTGTTGCGTGTAAGACATGGTGCGGTTTCTCACCTTAGGATATGCAGGTTACGGCATCATATCGGGATGGTTTTCGGCTGGCTAGTTGCGATTTGCATGAAAAAACGGCAAAAAAATGCCCCCTGTCGATCTTTATTATCATAAACTAGTGCACGGACTTGCACTTGGGTACACAGGCAAATACAGTTAGAGGTATGTGTATTTGCCGTAGTGGCAATGTATTGGAATAACTGGGATAGCAATGATGCAGGACCTGCGTCTGATCTTGATTGTCGTTGGCGCGATCGCAATTATAGCACTGTTACTGCATGGTCTTTGGACAAGCCGTAAGGAGCGCTCGTCCCTTTTCCGTGATCGTCCGGTAAAACGCCTGAAGCCAAAGCGTGATGATACCCCGCTGGAAGACATTGACGACGGGGTGGGTGAAGTGCGGGTGACTTCTTCCCGCAGCCAGAAAAATACGCCGTCCGGCGATTATGCGCCTTCAGGCGAGCGTCCGGAGCCCGCCTTCAGGCAGGAATCGCCGGTGTATGACCCGTTACTGGACGATGTTGAACCACCAGCGCCGTTGCGCCAGCCTGTTACGCCACATGCAGAACCGCAGCCTCGCTATCAGCAGCCGTCATCCCAGTCGGCAGAGCCTGTACAAGCGGTTAATGAGCCGGCGGCGCAAACCTATCACCGGCAACCCGATCCTGTGCCTGACGCGCCGACAACGGTACAACATGAACCACCGCAAGAAGCGGTGCTGGTCTTGCACGTAGCGGCTCATCAGGGCGGCGTGATTGGCGGCGAGTTGCTGTTGCAAAGCGTGTTGCAGGCGGGATTCCAGTTCGGTGAAATGAACATCTTCCACCGTCATGTTAACCCGGCCGGCAGTGGGCCGGTGTTGTTCAGTCTGGCTAACATGGTTAAACCCGGTTCTTTCAACGTGGAAGCCATGTCGGAATTTACCACGCCGGGCGTGTCGATTTTCATGATGGTGCCTTCGTATGGCGAGGCGAGTCAGAATTTCAAGCTGATGCTGCAATCCGCTCAACGTATCGCCGATGATGTCGGCGGCGTGGTGCTGGATGACGAGCGTCGCCTGATGACGCCGCAGAAGGTGGAAGCGTATAAAGCCCGTATTCGCGATGTGCTCAAGGCGAACAGCGCTCAGGGCGAATAACGTTTGGGGCGAATAACGGTAGCGTGTCGTTAATGCTCTCTCTTTTCACAAGCCTCCGTTCTCGGGGGCTTTTTTACTTTCATCGCAATCGTTCATGCAGCGATCGCGTTCAGTATGTCGGTGTCGGGCAGTAAACCTGTCGGCTGGCGGCAAGGTGCAGACAGTGAGCGGTAATAATACCTTAAAACAGGAGTTGGGGCTGGTTCAGGGCATCGGGTTATTGTCGACCTCGTTGCTGGGAACCGGCGTGTTTGCTGTGCCCGCATTGGTGGCGGAGCAGTCGCGTGGCGATAGTCTGTGGGCCTGGCCGCTGCTGATTGCTCTGGTGTTTCCGATTGCGATTGCTTTTGCTTCGTTGGGCCGACACTTTCCGAATGCCGGCGGCGCGGCGCATTTTGTCCGACTGGCGTTCGGTCCCCGTTTAGCCAGAGTGACCGGCTGGTTATTCTTATCCGTAATCCCGGTTGGCTTGCCCGCGGCAATGCAGATTGCGTCTGGTTTCTGGCAGGCGGCCTTTGGATTGAGCGCCGGTGGTTTACTGTTGGTGCAGTTGTTGACGCTGGCGGTGATTTGGTTGCTGGGAATACGTAGCGCCGGTTCCAGCGCGACGGTGCAGACGCTGATTGCGTTGCTGGTGGTGTTGCTGGTGGCGGCGATCTGGTGGAAGGGGCAGATAACGTTGTCTCAGATACCGTGGCCCGCACTCGCGGAGATTAACGGTGCGAAGATGCTGGATGCGCTGGCGGTAATGTTCTGGTGTTTTGTCGGACTGGAAGCTTTTGCGCATCTGGCGACTGAATTCAGGTCACCCGAGCGTGATTTTCCACGCGCGTTGTTGATCGGTATGTTGCTGGCCGGCGCCGTCTATTGGGGATGTACCGTCGCAGTACTGCATTTCGGCGCTTACGGCCCCCATCAGGCGGCCACCGCATCGCTGCCCGGCGTGGTGGTGCGGCTATTCGGCGACCATGCATTGTGGCTGGCCTGCATCGTGGGTTATCTCGCCTGTTTCGCCAGCGTGAATATCTATACCCAGGGTTTTGCCCGGCTGGTGTGGTCGCAAGCACCGGAAGGGAGCCGTCTGGCGCGTTTATCCGCATCGCGTGCGCCGGTGAATGCGTTATCGCTGGTAGTGGCCTGCTGCCTGATCTGCTGTCTGCTGATCTATTGGCTGCAACTGCCGTTGTCTGAACTGATCGTTTACGCCAACGGCATTTTTATTTTGATTTATCTGCTGTGCATGTTGGCGGGATGGCGGCTGCTGCATGGCCGTTCGCGGGTGATGGCGGGCGTTGGAAGTGTATTGTGCGTAGCGTTATTGCTGACGCTGGGCTGGAAGTCGCTGTATGCGTTAGGCATGTTGGCGGCGCTGTGGCTGATGCTGCCTGCAAAAAACGAGGCTGTTGCGACCGGTTAGCGCCGGACAACCAGACAGGAGCCGAAGCCCTGTCTGACGTAGCGCCGCCGGGGGATTACTGCGGGTCGGCGGGCGGTCGCTGCCCGGCTTCGCTGCCGGCGGTTTTCGTTTCCAGTGCGCTCACGCGCTGTTCCAGCAACGCCAGTTTCTCACGAGTACGCAGCAGAACCTGGGTTTGTAAATCGAATTCCTCACGGCTGACTACGTCCAGCTTGCCCAACTGCGACTGTAAAATCTGACGGATTTTCTTCTCCATATCTTCGCCAAATTCCCGGATGCCTTTCGGCATGGATTCTTGCACCTGACGAGCAATCTGCTCTAACTTTTTCGGGTCAATCATGACGCTTTCCTGAACTGTTTGACGAAACGGTGGATATGTTCTCAGTGTAATGCCAGACCTGCTCGGTATAAACAAAAAGTGATTTGTATCTTATGAATTTTGCGATCTATCAGTAGGGTTAGCGATTGCCCCTCTCTTCGGTTAGCGTTATAGTAGCTCTGCTTATTCTCAGGGCGGGGTGCAATTCCCCACCGGCGGTAAACCAGTTTGCGCCTAAGGCCGACTGGAAGCCCGCGAGCGCTCAAGCGGTATCGTTTGAGGTCAGCAGATCCGGTGTAATTCCGGGGCCGACGGTAATAGTCCGGATGGGAGAGAGTAACGGTTTCTGACAGGTTCGCGCCTGCCCGCGTTATTTTTGCGCTTTTGCCGCTGTTTTTCAGCTTGCATCAGCGACTCCTCAAGTTCGCCCTGATTCTGGTAATCCATATTAACAATGAGGTTTTTTTACCATGAATCAGACTTTACTTTCCGAATTCGGTACTCCTGTTGAACGCGTTGAACGTGCGCTGGATGCGTTGCGTCAAGGCCGCGGCGTGATGGTGCTGGACGATGAAGACAGGGAAAACGAAGGTGACATGATTTTCCCGGCCGAAACCATGACCGTTGAACAAATGGCGCTGACCATTCGCCACGGCAGCGGCATCGTGTGTCTGTGTCTCACCGAAGAACGTCGCCAGAAGCTGGAACTGCCGATGATGGTGGAAAACAATTCCAGCCATTATCAGACGGCGTTCACCGTCACGATTGAAGCCGCTGAAGGCGTCACTACCGGCGTCTCCGCCGCCGATCGCCTGACGACGATTCGCACGGCGATTGCCGATGATGCCCGTGCGAGCGATCTGAATCGCCCTGGTCATGTGTTCCCGCTGCGTGCGCAGCCGGGCGGCGTGCTGGCGCGTGGCGGTCATACCGAAGCGACGGTGGATTTAATGCGTCTGGCGGGGTTCAAACCGTTCGGCGTGTTGTGCGAACTGACGAATGACGATGGTTCTATGGCACATGCGCCGGAAGTCATCACCTTTGCGAAACGGCACAATATGCCGGTGCTGACTATCGAAGATCTGGTGGCTTACCGTCAGGCGGCTGAGCGCAAAGCCAGCTGATTGTCGTCAGACAACATCGTATCGACACAGGGCCGGTTTTCCGGCCCTGTGTCTTTTCAGGCATGGTGTTTTTGGGGTGTCAGGTTCAGGCGGGTTTGCGCGCCAGCAGCGTGGCAAAGCGCAGTTTGATACGGTTGCCGTCGGCGTCGGTTTTGTGCAGTTCCCCTACATCTTCGTTGTATTTTACGATCTCCCAGTCTCGGTAATAGTCGTGTAATTCGTTGTGCCCAAAGGTAAACGAGAACGGCAGTGGGCAGGGGAAATCGTCGGTGGACATGGCGGCGACAATCAGATTATAGCCACCGGCAACCGTGCGCTCCTGCATGTTGCTGACGATAGCCGGGATGCATGAGCGTTCCAGAAACATAAATACCACTGTCGACAGGATGAAATCGTACTGATGACGAACATCGGCCTGATTGATATCGTGGACGAACGCCTCAATCCGGCTGAGTGATTCATCGGCAATGATGTGATTGAGCTTATCAATACTCATGGCGTTCTTGTCACAGGCGGTGACGTCAAACCCTTTCAGGTTCAGGTAGAGCGCGTTACGCCCGCCGCCACAGCCCAGATCCAGCGCTTTCCCCGGTTGCACATAGCGCAGGGCGTTGATGACTTCCGAGTGGGTGCGCGTCAGCTCATATTTTTTGTGGTAATAGTCTTCCGCCGTGCAGTAAAAGCCCAATTGGCATTCCAGATCGTCTGAAAACGAGACAATGCGGTGCCAGCACTGGGGTTCGATATAGGGCGGTTGTTGTTGCGGCGAGAACTGGAAACGCTCCGTAGTTTCACCTTGTTCCGTCAGCAGGTCGAACGTCATCTCGCCTTTTATAATCTGTAGCTTCGCCCAGGTGCCTTCTTTAGTGTTGTGTTTTTCCTGGAATGCCGCAGGCAGCGTACTGCTGTTCCATACCGGCATCTGTTTATAACAAATCAGTTCTTGCATAAAGACCTCGTGCATCCGCGTATCCGGCTATTCTATTAAGCGCGCGATGGTGTGACCAGAAATATGTATTACAAATACATGAAATGACAAGGCGGCCGCTGTAGCCGTCGTCATGGCGTTTCATGATGACAGTTGTCGTAGCAACGGGAAGGCCTCTTTCATGCGGTCGCCGCCCACGACAAAAGCCCGTAACTGTTCTCCGGCCATCCCTTTTGCCACTATGCCGCCATCATCGGCTATGAGGTGCCAGACCAGTTGCGGGTTTTGTGTTTCCCCCGCCAGTTGTAACGGAAATAGCGGCGTTTTCACTCGAATCAGCATCGCAGGCAGGGTGAGGGAGCGGTTTCCTTCCTGTAGAGGGTTGTTCGCGCCATGACCTGTGCCGGCCGCAATACTGTTAGCCGCGATGCTGGCGGTCAGTTGAATCGGTTGTAAAAAGGGCAGCAGTTTGCCGTTGATTTCGGCGCAGTCTCCCAGCGCGTAAATATGTGGATCAGAGGTACGTAGCTGGTTGTCGGTCACAATGCCGCGATTCACCGCCAGACCGGCGGCGGCGGCCAGCGAGGTATTGGCGCGCAATCCGATGGCGCAGATCACTTCGTCAACCTCTAGCGTGCGACCGGATATTAATGTGACGTTCAGGCCTGCATCGGTTTTTTCCACCCGCTGGAGTTCAGTATGGAGTAACAGTTCTACGCCTTGGCGCAGCAAGGCGGTTTGTAGCCGGGCGCTGAAATCGACGGGCAGCAGCGCGGAAAGAAGGTGTGATGCTCGATCCGCCAGCACGACGTGCTTACCGGCTTGCGCCATATCCATCGCCAGCTCGCTGCCGATCAACCCTGCTCCCACGACCAGAATGCGCCTTGCCTGCATCAGGCGAGTTTCCGCCTGACGATATTCCTGCTGGCTGTTGAGCGTCAGCATCCATTCATGGCCGGGAATCGGCGGGAGCACGGCGCTGGCGCCTGTTGCCAGCACCAACCGGTGATAATCATAGCGGCGGGCATCGCAGATAACCTGCCGCCCCGCGACGTCAATACCGGTGACGGCGGTATGCGGCAACAGCGTAATCCGCTGTTCTTCGGCAAATTGCGCGGCGCTCATGCGCGTCAGGTCATCGGCACGGCGCTGCTGGCTTAACACATGGCTCAGTTCCGGTTTACTGTATTCGTCGCCGCTGTCGGCGGTGATCAGACGAATAGGGCAATCGGAATCCTGTTTACGTAGGTTTTTAATCAATTGCCGGGCGGCAAAGCCTGCCCCGACAACAATTATTTCATTGCGAATGATTTCATCAGACATGGCCGTTCCTTAGTTGATGGGATTAAACACGTCTTTGCCTAAGCTGCATTCGGGGCACAAAAAAGTGTCCGGAACATCAGACCAGGGTGTGCCCGGCGCTACGTCCTGCATCGGTTCGCCGATCGACGGGTCGTAAATCCACTGACACACGCTGCATTGCATTCGGTTGTTGTACTGCGTTGCCGGCGCGTTATTGCAGTTACAGGGGGCGGCGGGGGCAATCTCTGCCGGTCTGTCGATGTCGGTAACCGCCGCGGTTTGGCTGATGCCTGAGGCGGCAGGCAATACGGTTAACGGATGCAGCGCCCATTGCCGGGCAATTTCACGACCATGTTCCCGGCAAATTGCCAGCGCAGAGCCATCCGGGCGCCACTTGGTTTTCAGCGACAGCGTGGTCTCAAAGCCGGCATCCATCAGCCGGGTTTGGATGCGATCAACCGCGCCGCCGTTCCAGCCGTAACTGCCAAAGGCAGAGGCTTTCTTGTTCTGGAAGCGCAAGCCGGTAATTTCCTCCAGCATGGCGGCCACTTTCGGCATCATCACGTTATTCATGGTGGAAGAGCCGACCAGCACGCCTTTGGAGCGAAACACCTGCGTCAGAATTTCATTTTTGTCATGGCGAGCCACATTGTAGATTTTCACGGCCACACCCGGATCGACATCATGGATCCCCTGGGCGATGGCATCCGCCATCATGCGGGTATTGTTGGACATGGTGTCGTAGAACAGGGTGATGCGATCTTCCTGATAGCTATCCGCCCAGCGCAAATAGTGATGAATGATCTGCGCCGGGTCATCGCGCCATACCACGCCGTGGGAGGTGGCGATCATCGACAGCGGCAGGTTAAACGCCAGCACTTCGTTGATTTTGGCGGTGACCAGACGGCTGAACGGCGTCAGGATATTGGCGAAATAGCGTTGGCACTGCTCAAACAGCTCACCCTGATCGACTTCATCATTGAACAGGTGTTCATCGCAGTAGTGCTGGCCGAAAGCGTCATTGCTGAACAGAACGGCGTCGCCGCTCATATAAGTCATCATACTGTCCGGCCAGTGCAGCATCGGCGTTTCGATGAACACCAATTGCTTGCCGTTGCCGATGTCCAGCGAATCGCCGGTTTTGACGGTGTGGAAGTTCCATTCAGGATGATGGTGATGACCGGTAATCGAGTCGATAGCGTTATGGGTGCAGTAGATCGGCGTATCAGGGATATGGGCCATCAACTCGCTCAGCGCCCCGGCGTGATCTTCTTCCGCATGGTTGATAACGATGTAATCGATCTGCGCCAGATCGATCTCCGCCATCAGGTTCTGGACAAAATCACGACTGAACTTGTGGTCAACGGTGTCGATCAGCACCGTTTTTTCTTCCCGGATCAGGTAGCTGTTATAGCTGCTGCCTTTCAGCGTTTTATATTCGGTGCCGTGGAAGTCGCGCACTTCCCAATCCCGCTGCCCGACCCAGTGAATATTGTTTTTAACATGAATAGACATCGTAACACTCCAGTTAGCGTATTAAAGGTGGATACGATGTCATTGCATGAGGCGTGCCAGATTTTATATTTTTGATTATTAAGTATTTTTAAAATAATCTTTGTCATTATGACAATAACCGGATAATGTCTTTTTGACACTCATCTGTGAAAAAGACACACCATGACGCTATCGATAGATGCCTTCGCGCACATTGCCATTGAGCTGCAACAGGGGCTTTCAACCCGCGACCGCTTTCAGCGCCTGCTCAATAGCTTGCGCCAGTTGCTATGTTGCGATGCCGCCGCCTTGCTGCGCTATGAAAACCAACTGCTGCGCCCGCTGGCGACCGACGGACTGGCGCCGGATGTGCTGGGGCGGCGTTTCCGGCTGTCGGAGCATCCCCGGCTGGAGGCGATAGCCCGGGCAGGCGACGTGGTGCGTTTCCCGGCGGATAGCCAGCTTCCTGATCCTTACGATGGCCTGATCCCCGGTCAGGAAGCGTTGAAAGTTCATGCCTGCGTCGGGTTGCCGCTGTTTGCTCACCACACGCTGATCGGGGCGCTGACGATTGACGGGATGGACCCTCACCAATTCGATCATTTCAGCGATGAAGAGCTGCGGTTGATTGGTGCGATGGCGTCCGTTGCCTTGAGCAATGCGTTGTTGATGGAGCAACTGGAACGGCAAACGCTGGCGCCGCTGCCGGATGCCGTTCCGATGGCGGAAGCGAATGCTGACGAGATAGTGGGGTTGTCTGCGCCTATGCAGCAACTGAAAAAAGAAGTGGCGATTGTGGCCGATAGCGATCTTAACGTGCTGATCATGGGGGAAACCGGGGTCGGCAAAGAGCTGGTGGCGCGGGCCATCCACCAAGGATCGCGGCGCGCGAGCCGCTCGCTGGTGTATCTGAACTGTGCTGCGCTGCCGGAGTCGGTGGCGGAAAGCGAGCTGTTTGGTCACGTGAAAGGGGCGTTTACCGGCGCCATTCACCATCGTACCGGCAAGTTCGAACTGGCGGATAACGGTACGCTATTTCTGGATGAAATCGGCGAATTTTCGCTGACGTTACAGGCCAAGCTGTTGCGGGTGTTGCAATACGGCGATTTGCAGCGCGTCGGCGACGACAGCAGCCTGAAAGTGAATGTGCGTGTGCTGGCGGCGACCAACCGGGATTTAAAGCAGTCGGTGCAGGAAGGCGCTTTCCGCGCCGACCTGTTCCACCGGCTGAGCGTGTTTCCGCTGTCGGTGCCGCCGTTGCGGGCGCGTGGTCAGGATATTGCCTTGCTGGCCGGTTTTTTCTGCGAACGCAGCCGGGCACGGCTGGGGTTACAACGTCTAGCGCTGTCGCCGGAAGCGACGCAATTACTGGTGCGTTATCCGTGGCCGGGGAACGTGCGCGAACTGGAGCATGTGATTTATCGGGCGACGATTGTGGCGCGTGCCGGCGATATGACCGGCGATCTGACATTGCGTCCGGAACATTTGAATCTGGATGGCGTTTTGCCTGACGCGCCTCGCCCGGCCGCCGCCGATACCGTGCCGTCGTGGCACGGCGTCAGCCTGCGGGATGCGACGGATCATTATCAACGACAGGTGATTAGCGACACGCTGGCGCGTCATCAGGGCAACTGGTCTGCTTGTGCCCGTGAGCTGGCGGTCGATAGCGGTAATCTGCACCGTATGGCGAAACGACTGGGGATCAAATAACAAACCCCGGCAATGCCGGGGTTTGACGGACAGGCTTAGCGAATCATCAACCGCAGCGGGTGCATTTCTGCGACTGGATCACCTGGAAGAAGTCGTTGCCTTTGTCATCCACCAGAATGAAGGCCGGGAAGTCTTCCACTTCGATTTTCCAGATAGCTTCCATACCCAGTTCCGGGTATTCCACGCATTCCAGGCTCTTGATGCTGTTCTGCGCCAGAATCGCCGCCGGGCCGCCGATGCTGCCGAGATAGAAGCCGCCGTGTTTATGACAGGCGTCGGTGACCTGCTGGCTACGGTTGCCTTTGGCCAGCATGATCATGCTGCCGCCGTGGGATTGCAGCAGGTCAACATAGGAGTCCATTCGGCCAGCGGTCGTCGGGCCGAGCGAACCAGAGGCATAGCCTTCCGGCGTTTTGGCCGGGCCGGCGTAATAGATCGGATGATCTTTCACGTATTGCGGCAGTTCGCCGCCGTTGTCCAGCAATTCCTTCAGCTTGGCGTGCGCAATGTCGCGCGCCACGATGATGGTGCCGTTCAGCGACAAGCGGGTGGAAACCGGGTACTGCGACAGCGTCTTGAGAATATCGGCCATCGGGCGGTTCAGGTCGATGCGAACCACTTCGCCTTCGCCGGCCTGACGCAGGTGTTCCGGAATGTATTTGCCGGGGTTGGTTTCCAACTGTTCCAGCCAGATGCCCTGACGGTTGATCTTGGCTTTGATGTTGCGGTCTGCCGAGCAGGACACGCCCATGCCGATCGGGCAGGAAGCGCCGTGACGCGGCAGACGGATCACCCGCACATCGTGGGCGAAGTATTTACCGCCGAACTGGGCGCCGAGCCCCAGATTGCGGGCTTCTTCCAGCAGTTCCTGCTCCAGCGCCACGTCGCGGAACGCCTGACCATGCTCGTTGCCTTCGGTCGGCAGTTCGTCGTAGTAGCGGGTGGAAGCCAGTTTCACGGTTTTCAGGTTGGTTTCCGCCGAGGTGCCGCCGATGACGAAGGCAATGTGGTACGGCGGGCAAGCCGCGGTGCCCAGCGTACGCATTTTTTCCACCAGATAGTTGGTCAGCTTGCCCGGTGACAATAGCGCTTTGGTTTCCTGATACAGGTAGGTCTTGTTGGCGGAACCGCCGCCTTTGGTGACGAACAGGAATTTATATTCATCGCCTTCGGTGCTGTAGAGGTCTATCTGCGCCGGCAGGTTGGTGCCGGTGTTGACCTCTTTGTACATATCCAGCGCCGCGTTCTGGGAATAGCGCAGGTTGTCTTCGATAAAGGTGTTGTAAACCCCGCGCGACAGCGCTTCGGCATCGTTGCCGTTGGTCCACACGCGCTGGCCTTTTTTACCGACGATGATGGCAGTGCCGGTATCCTGACAGGTCGGCAGGATGCCTTTGGCGGCGATTTCGGAGTTACGCAGGAACTGCAGCGCGACATAACGGTCGTTTTCGCTGGCTTGTGGGTCATGCAGGATATCGGCGACCTGTTGCTGGTGGGAAGGGCGCAGCAGGAAAGAGGCGTCGTGGAATGCCTGCTGAGCCAGCAAGGTCAGCCCCTGCGGGTCGACTTTGAGAATATCCTGGCCTTCAAACTGGCTGACGGAAACAAAGTCGCTGCTGATTAAACGGTATTCGGTTTTATCTTTCGCTAATGGAAACGGATCTTGGTAATAAAACGGTTTATTCGACATTTTCTTCTCACTTGCAGCCGCATTATTGAGTGATGTATCGGGTCTTATTTCCGCCTAAGGCTTTTGTGCCGGTCTTATTGTTGTGTCAATCGTTGTGGTGTCAATCGCCTCTGGCACGACGACAAAAGCAATAAACGTGGGTGATATTCCTTAACGTGCGCCGGTTGCGCCCCTTGAGGGATACCGCCTCACATACTATGGCTTTATGATAGGGAGTACCACGCTGACAAGTCACATTATTTTTATCTTCATCATGTTTTCGTCGAAAATATATTACAGACGGAAACATCGTGTAGACAATGACAAAAATAACCCCGCCCGCGCCATATTAAGTCATTTATTTAAATTAATTAAGTGTGATATGCCTGGGTGATAAATACCCATTAAATAAATAAGGGTACACGTCACCTTGCCGGTATGTTGATTTTATTATTCGCGCTGTTCGAGCAAGGTATCGATAAGCCATAGCCCTGCCGGGCCAGGAGGGGACGGGCGCGACCAGGCGATATCCACTTCAATTTGTCGCGGCCAGCCCGACAGCGGCAGTTCCACCAGCCGGTTCTGGGCGTATTCGTCTACCAGCCAGCGCGGCAGGATGCTCCAGCCAAAACCCTGCTCCGCCATTTCCAGCAACATCAGATACGACGGCGTTGACCAACCGGCGCCTTCGGCAGGTGGGCGCTCCCGTTGGCTGTAGGTATGCAGGCAGAGCTGACGCACTGTGGCGAGTTGTTCCTGCGTCACCTGTTTCTGTTGCGCCAGCGGGTGCGTGCGGGCGACATACACCGCCATTTCGGTTTTCACCTGCAACCGGGATACCGCAATGTCGATGGGGTAATGCGCCTGTGCCTGCAACACGCCGACGTGGGCGCGCTGCGACTGCAACAAGTCCACCACGTCTTCGTCTTCCGCAATCAGGCACTCGAATTCGACATCGGGAAAGCGCCCGGCGAAGCGCTGCAATACCGGGTAATAGTGGCGGCATTGCCAGGTGTCCGACAGCACAAAGGTCAGCCGCGGTTCGACTTTATCCGCCAGGCGGATCGCCAGTTCGTCCAGCGCTTCGCTGGCGGAGAGAATCGCTTTGACATGGCTGAGCACCTTACGCCCTTCTTCCGTCAGCACCGGCTGATGACCGCGCCTGTCAAATAACGTCAGGTTGAGATCCGCCTCCAGATTCGCCACCGCCGTGCTGACGGTGGATTGGCTCTTTTGCAGGTGGCGTGCCGCCGCGGAAAACGAGCCGGTATTCACGGTGGCGAGAAATGCCAGCAAAGATTCAGGGGAATAGCGCATCGCCGCCTCTATCGATTTTCTAGATGGATTCTAATTTAGAACTATTGATTATTTAGATGAAAATGGCAACCCGTTAGCGTCGCTGCATCATCCGAAGGAGGAAACCATGCAACAGAAAACCCGGCAGACAGCGCATCATCAGCAAAAAACATTCCGTGAGCGGATAGCACATGCTATCGGTTTCGAGGTGATGGCGTTGCTGATTTGCGCCCCGATCGGCGCCTGGGTGCTTGAGCGCTCGATCTTGCAGGTGGGGGCGCTGTCGGTCATGTTATCCAGCGTGGCGATGGTCTGGAACGTGGTGTACAACAGCCTGTTTGATCGCTTGTGGCCGGTCAGCCGCGTGAAACGCGGTTGGTGGGTACGTGCAGGACACGCTCTGGGCTTCGAAGGCGGTTTTATTCTGATCGGCTTGCCGTTGGCCGCCTGGATGTTGAATATCACGTTGTGGCAGGCGCTGATGGTGGAGATCGGTTTCTTCCTGTTCTTCCTGCCGTACACCATGGCGTATAACTGGCTATACGATGTGCTGCGCGAACGGCTGCTGACCACCGTTATACCGGGGCGTTAGCCCGGTATCCGAAGCAAGAGAGCGAGCGATTGCCTGCTCCTGGCTTCGGCTTGTTTTCATACGCCGTTTACTGACGCAACGATGCCCGGTATTCGGCGTAATCCGGCATGTGGGGAATGCGCCACAAATACCAGGCCGCCAACGTGCGGTAGGGGCGACAGGGTTCGCTCAGTTCCAACATCGTTTTACGCGTCGGGTCCTGCGGCAGACGATACAGGTAACGAAACCCTTGTTTGATGCCGAGATCGTCCACCGGCATGATATCCATCCGCTCCAGCGTGGAGATCAACAGCATTTCCACCGTCCAGCGGCCGATGCCCTTCAGCGAGCAAAGCCGTTCGATCAGCGTCTCGTCATCCCAATGTTCCGCGTCCGCCCGGCCTGGCACCAGCCCGCTCAGCACGCCCTGTGCAATGCCTTGAACGGTATCGATTTTACGGGCGGAAAAACCGCACTGGCGCAGGATCGCCGCTTCACATGTCGCGAGTTGTTCGGCGGCGGGAAAGCCGTTTTCCCCCACGGCAAAACGTTGCTGTAGCTTGCTGATGATCGCGGCGGCGGCGCGGTTGCTGAGCTGCTGGCTGGCGACTGCCCGGATCAGCGCCTCGTAAGGTTCCCGCGCCGGGCGGCTTTCAAAGCGAAGATGACCGACGCCGTCGATCAACCGCGCCCAGTGCGCATCAATCGCGGATAAATGGGCGAGAGCCTGAGGTTCGTCGAACGGGAGGGGAGATGGCGTCATTGATTGGCATCCTTAATGATTGGCGATTTATTTCAGCAGGCAATGCTCTGTGAAGAGATATATACTAAATTCCACTGGTTATTTGAACAGGGTTGCGCATGAATTTCGAACTGTTTGCCGATGAGCCGCCGGAACGCCGCAATGAAACGCTGGCGCCCGGCGCGATGTGGTTGCGCGGCTTTGCCTGGCAACAGGCCGGTGAGTTGCTGGCCGCGCTGGAAACGGTGACGCAACAAGCGCCTTTCCGCCACATGGTGACGCCGGGCGGGCATACCATGTCGGTGGCGATGAGTAATTGCGGGCCGCTAGGCTGGGTGAGCGACGAGCACGGCTACCGCTACAGCGCGCAGGACCCGCTGACCGGCGAACCGTGGCCTGCCATGCCGACGTGCTTTTTGCGCTTGTCGCAGGCGGCGGCGCGCGAGGCCGGGTATGACGGTTTTTCACCGGACGCCTGCCTGATTAACCGTTACGCCGTCGGTGCCAAATTGTCGTTGCATCAGGACAGGGATGAGCAGGATTTGCGCCAGCCGATCGTCTCTGTTTCGCTGGGGTTAGGTGCGGTGTTTCTATTCGGTGGGAGGAAACGCAGCGACCCGTGCCGGCGGTTGGCGCTGATGCACGGCGATGTGGTGGTGTGGGGCGGTGCGTCAAGGCTGAATTATCATGCGATTTTGCCGCTAAAACGCGGGCCGTTGCCGGCGGGGCTCACGGAGGCGGTGCGCCTGAATCTGACGTTTCGTAAAGTGTGATGATGTTTCGTTAAGGGTGAAAGTCCCCCACGGCGTGGGGGACGACAGGCAGGATTTCAGGCGTTACTTCGCGCTGAAATGAATGTAATCGAGAGCGTTTTCGCCGGCCATGCGACCAGAGTTGAGCGCAAAGCCGAAAGTACCGCCGCCCAACAGCAAGTCATAGGTGTCGCCGTACATACCGGCGGCATCGTTACCGGTGACGTACAGGCCAGGCACCGCGCTGCCGTTCGGGCTGACCGCTTCCATTTTCTCGTTAATCTTCACGCCGCCGAGCGTACCGAGCGCGGCCGGCATCATCTTCACCGCATAGAACGGTCCGGTTTTTACCGGGCGCAGATAGTCCATGTTTTTGTTGAAGACTTCGTCGCGTTTCTGAGCAGCATAGCGGTTGTTGTCTTCAATGGTGCGTTTCAGCACGGCCGGGTCGATGGCCATCTGTTTGGCCAGGTCTTCAATGCTGTTGCTTTTGAAGACAAAACCCCGGTTTTTCTGGCTCTCTTTGGCGAACTCGTCGTCAAATTTCACCAGCTTGGTATTGGCGATGACCCATTCGCCGATCGGCACATCGATACCGTCGTTGACCACGTGCTTACGGGTTTCCTCGTCAAAGACGGAATACATCACGCCGCCCGCTTTCGCCAGCGCGTTACCGGCGTGCGGCCAAATGATGACGATGGATTCATCGGTGAAGCGGCGTCCGGTTTTGTCTACCCACAGGTACGGCTGGCGAGCCGCAGCCAGCATCTGGGAGTTGGGGGCATACTCCGGCAGGCCGGGACGATAAGACTGCACCACCCCCATGCCTTCTTCTTTGGCGCCGGCTTTCCACGCCATTTTGATGCCGTCGCCGTCTTTACCAATGTTGCCCACCATGATGGTGTCGGGCATGGCGACGTATTTTTGCAGCATCTCTTTGTTGTTGGCATAGCCGCCGGTGGCGACGATCACCGCTTTGGTGTCGATCTGGAACGGTTTACCGTCGCTGCCTTCAGCGATTACGCCGGTAATTTTGCCGTCTTTCATCACCAGGTCTTTACCCGCGGTTTTCACCAGCGTCGTAACCTTCATGTTTTTAAACTGCTCATGGAAGGTTTTGATCAGGTAACGACCGTGGCCGGGGCCGTCGATAACGTGCCAGGTCAGCATTCCGCCCGGCCCGCCGGGGCCGATGTATTCAAACTTGATGCCTTTGGATTTCACCCATTCGATGGTGTCGGCGGAGCGATTGACGAAAGTGCGCACCACATACGGGTTCGCCATCCAGTGGCTGTATTCCATGATGGTCTTAAAGGCCATATCAGGCGTAACCACGATACCCTGGCGTTTCTGCATCGAACTGTTGGCAGCGAAGATACCTTCCGCGAAATTGCCGGTACCGCCGACGGCGGGCTGTTTCTCCAGCAACACCACGCTGGCGCCTTTCTCGGCCGCCGCCATGGTGGCCGCCGTACCCGCAGCGCCAGCACCGATCACGACCACGTCGACGCTCTTGGGGATCTCGACCGGTTTGGCCGGCTCGGCGTTTTTAGCCGGCTCGGCGGCAGGCTCGGGTTGCCCTGATGCCTGAGCGGACGTGATTCCCAGTACCGAGAGGCACAGAGCCGCAAGGAGTTTTTTTCGGTATTGAACCATATTATTTTCCTTTTATTTTACGCGTGGAATGACGCGCCAAAGACCGGCGCGTCGTCCGGTATTTATTTCGCTTTGGCTTTGGCGTAGGCCGCCTGTGAGGCTTCATGTACCGCGCCGCTGGTCATGGTGGCGCCGGAGACGCCATCAACGCTGATGGTCTTTTTCTCCGTCATGGTTTTCTCCAGTTCTTTGGCCGCTTCCCCGCCGACTTCCGGGGTTTCGTTCGGCGCATCGATAGTGGCTTTTTGCACCACGCCTTTGGCATCGATATCCAGAGTGACCGTCACGTCACCGCCGATGCCTTGTCCGGTCGCTGAGTAGGTTCCGGCTTTAAACTGGTCTTCGGCGACGGCCGCCCCGGCGATCAGCAACAGGCAACCCAATAATTTGATGGAACTTTTCTTCATAACGTGCATTCACTCTGTTTGGTTGACATCATCAATAAACGGGAACCCGCAGCAGGCTAGCGCGCCAGCAACGTTTTCCCTTCTTCATGGCTGAGGTGGCGAAACAACAGGCAGCTCAGCGGTAATCCGGTTCCGAGCAGTAACAACAGCAGGCTAAAGTGATTGATGTTCAGCAGCGGCTCCCATTGCGAAAACAGGCGTAGCGCCGGGAAGGTCAGCGCCATGCTGAGCATGACGGCAATCAACTGACTGAGAATCATGATGTTATTGCCGCTGTTGTAGGTGTCGCTGTTCAGGTGGCAACAGGCCAGCGTGCTTTCCGCCGAGTGCAACAACGCGGTCATCAGGCCGATAGCGACGGCGCAGATGCCAATCACCGGCAGTAAGCGGTGTTGGATAGCCAGACCCAGCAGCAGGACCAGTGCGGAAGCCAGCAACGTGACGTACATCAGCACGTTGCGATAACCCAGCCAGCGAATCAGCGGTTCGAACATCAGTTTGGCCAGCAGCGCGCCGGCCGAAAACATCAGCATGATCAGCCCGGCGGTCGCGGGCGGCAGGCCCAGCGAGGTCTGGATTACCAGCGACATCACCACCGGCAGCGAAGCCAGCAGTAACCGGGTTAGCACGCCGCCCCAGACGCCGACGTAAAAGGAACGAATGCCGAACAGCGAAACCGGCAGTAGCGCTTCACGCCCCGGCGGATTGCTACGCAGGTAGCACAAGGTGCACAGGATGCCGGCCAGACCCAGCAGCACCATGACCGGCAGCGACAACCAATGACGCGGCGCCGCCACCAGCAGCAGGGTGGCCGTGAGCAGAATGCCGACCAGCGGCAGCAGGTTGCCCATCGAAACCCGGCAGCGACTGACGTGGGTATCCGCCGGCAGGATGCGCCACGCCAGCCACAGGCACAGCAGCGCCAGCGGAACCGGCGCGATAAAAATGGCGCGCCAGGATAATCCGTCGGTCAGCAGGCTACCCAGCAGCGGCCCGGTCAGCGTGCCGAACATGCCGAGCAAGGTCATACGGTTGAGGAATGACAGCCGGGTGTCGGCGGGGGTGTATCGCAGAACTTGCGTGCGGATCACCGGCAGCAGCAACGCGCCGCCGGCGCCCTGAATAAAACGGCCCAAACCCAGTTGAAACGCGGTGTCGGCATGGAAGCACAGCAGCGCGCCGCCGGTGAAGATAGTCAGGGCGGCGAGACACGTGCGGCGCTCTCCCAGATGCTGGCTCAGCCAACTGTTGATGGGGGTAAAGGCCACGACGGTGATGACATACGCCATGACGATCGGCTCCATACGCAGGACCGGCTGGTGTAACGAGCGTGCTATCGCCGGTACGGCGACGTACAGCATGGTGGTGTCCAGCGCTTGCATGAAGAACGCCACCGAAGCCAGCCAGAAGAGTGCGCGTGGGCCGGTCATGGTCAGGCTACCGTCATCTGGCCGGCATACAGCACGAACAGCCGCAGCAGGAACACGCCCAGCAGCGTCAGGCCGGCGGCGATGCGCGGCAGGGCGGTGATACGGCGTTGCATTGCAGGCAGGCTGCCCGCAGCCAGCGGCGCCAACATGCCGATGCCGATAATACCGATCCAGAACACACCGCCCCAGAATCCGCTCAGCGCAACCTGCGCCGCCACCGCTTTCTGGCCGCCGCCCAGCATCAGGCCGATAAAGAAAGCAAACAGCAGGAACAGCTCGATCAAGGCGACCGGTTTTTCCAGGTGGTGCAACAGGTGCAGAGTCTGCGGGCAATCACGACGGCTGCGCGCCGAGGTGCCGACCATCATCAACACCGCGATGCCGGACGTGACGCCGGACACCAGAAACAGCACCGGCAACACCGGGTTATTCAGCAACGGGAACGACTTCAACGCCGAGAGCAAAAAGCCGGTATAGCAGCCGAGCAGCAATGCCAGCACCAGCAGTACATTTTCCACCGGACGTATGCCGCGGGTTACCAGAGCGACCACCCGGTTTAGCAACGTGTGCAACGCTGCCGGCAACCGGCGTTCGCTCCAGGCCAGCAGCGGTTGGCGATACAGGCTGGCAATCCACAGGAACATCACCAGCATATACACCTGAAACAGCATCACCCCCAGCGACATGATGGAATGGGGATTATAGAAAATCATCAAATACCAGAAGGTGATGGGGCGGGCGAGGTGGAAAATCAGGATAACCAGCCCGACAATCACCGACAGCGGTGCGACGATGGCCGTTGCGGTAATCAACGGGTTGGCGTGTTGATTTTCCGCAGGCAGGTAGCGGCGAAACAGCAACGTCAACACCATCATCCCGGATGAGATCCCCACCAACAGCAGGTAAACGGCAATCGGCCAGTCCCACACCAGCGAATGAAAATGAAAGGCATCATGCATGATCGCTCTCTCCGTATTTACCCGGTATGCGGTAAAGGTTGGGGCCGGTGCCCAGGTAGACTTTGCTGCGGTAGATAGGATTGCTTTTGATCATTTTCGAGATATCGCTTTCCGGATCGTTGAGGTCGCCGAATACCAGCGCCTTGGTCGGGCAGATCTCGACGCAAGCCGGTTTCTTGCCGGCCGCCAGATTGGTTTCCCGACAAAAATTGCACTTATCCGCGGTATTGGTTACCGGGTTGATAAAGCGTACGTGGTACGGGCAGGCGGCGATGCAGTAGCGACAGCCGACGCAGCGTTTATCGTTGACGTCGACAATGCCGGTCAGTGCGTCTTTGAACGACGCGCCGGTCGGGCAAACGGACACACAGGGCGGGTTATCGCAGTGCTGACAAGACTGACGAAAGAACTGTTTGATGGGTTTACTGGTGTCGGTGGCGGGGATATCGACGGTTTGTATGATATCCAGCCGGGTGACGCCCTCCGGCACCTGGTTGGTTTTACGGCAGGCGGTCATACAGGCTTTGCAGCCGATGCAGCGCAGCTCGTTGTGCAGTATGCCGTATTTGACGGGGCGCGGGCCGACGGAAGGCGCCGTGGTGTCCTGCGCGGCGGCCGGCAAACCACTGCCGGAAACGGCCAGCGCGCTGCCCATAATGGCGATAAAACGGCGTCGGGTGTAATTTTCCATAAAATAACCTTTCAGAAATCGAATATCGGTTTGCAGCAACGACTCTCTGCGCTGCAATAAATCTCTTTTTATTTTCTTATTCACCCGTCATGAGTACGCACAGTGAATAACAACAATTCTCACATATTAAAAATAAGCGTGTGTTTGAAAATAATGCGTGTCGGAAAATAAAACATCTTGATGGGATAATTGGAACATGCGCACCTGGCGGGATATGTGTCACGCTTCACATTTAATTTTTTGTATATCCGGATAAAAATAATTGCAAAATACGATAACTGGCCCAAATAATGTTATTATTGTCGTGAGTTTTATTGTTAATGTTATTTTTGTTGTTTGTTTTTGTTATTAATATGTCTTTTTTGATTTGTATAATAAAATCCTTTTCCGGCTAAAATGAATGAAAATGATGTGGCGCAATAATTCAATCGCGCGGTACGTTATTTTTGTCTATACCCTTCATACTTCAAGTTACAGGTGCGTTGGCTTTATTACTCGGCCCCTCCCTGGGCCTCGCCCTACGGGCCGCAGCAAGCTGCGTTCAAATCTGCTCCCGGCAGATTTGTCACTCACCCCAGTCACTTACTTGTGTAAGCTCCTGGGGATGAAATGAGAGACATCCTGTCTCTCACCAGAGGCCAGCCT
>NZ_SZVX01000013.1:0-141507 GCF_007210685.1 Dickeya sp. ws52 | reverse complement strand
TGAATCTGTACGACGACCTTAACCGGCTGGTGGAGGAAACGGACGCACTGGGGAACCCGACGCGTTATCACTACCCCGGTGCGCAGGAGAGCCTGCCGGACAGCGTGACCGATGCGCTGGGCGGAACGGTGACACTGGCCTGGGACAGGCAGGGGCTGCTGACGGCGCGTACCGACTGTTCCGGGCAATGCACGATCTTTGAGTATGACCGCTATGGGCAGTTGCTGACCTCTGTCGATGCGGAAGGTCATCGTACCCGTCGTGAATGGGATGCGCATGGGCAACTGGCGGGCGTTATCTACCCGGACGGCCGCCGGGATACGCTGCGCTGGAATGAACGCGGTCAGTTACAGGCATGGCGCGACGCGCAGAACAGCGAGGTACGCTGGCAGTATAACGCGCTGGGCCAGCCGGTGAGTGTGACAGACCGGCTCCGTCGGGTAAAACGCTGGCATTATGACGTGCGTGGACAGTTGCTGCGGCTGGAGAACGGCAACGGTGCGGAATACCGCTTTGGGTATGATGCGGCAGGTCGCCTGGTGAACGAGCGACGGGTGGACGGCGTTGAACTGACGTTCCGCTACGACGAGGCGGGCTACCTTTGTCAGCGATCGCAGCGTGGTCAGGCGGCGAATGATGAAGCCATACCGCACGTTTACCAGCATGATATCGCCGGGCAACTGGTTCGCCGCGCCCATGCCCATGCCGTGTTTCATTATCAGCACGATGACCGGGGACGGCTGGTTTCGCTGAGGCGTGAGCCCAGTGAGGCAGGTCTTGCGCTGGGTATCAGCGCGGATGAGGTCAGGCTGAGTTATGATGCGGCGGGCTATCTGTCGGGTGAGCACGGCAGTGGGGGCGACATTGCCTACCGGCGGGATGCGCTGGGGAATGTGAGCACCCTGTCACTGCCGGATGGCGACGAACTGCACTGGCTGCGTTACGGTTCAGGGCATGTCAGCGCGGTGAAATTCAATCATCAGGTGGTGAGTGAGTTTACCCGTGACCGGCTGCATCGGGAGATAACACGCACACAGGGACGACGAGAACAGCAACGAACGTATGACCGTCTGGGCCGTCTGACGTCACAGCGCAGCGCGTTGTGGGAAGTGGCGGAGCCGGAGCAGCGGATACTGTCGCGGGCGCTGAGCTATACGGCATCCGGCGAACTGGCCTCGGTCAGGGACAGCCTGCGGGGTGACGTCGAGTACGATTACGACGCCGAAGGGCGTCTGGTGAAACGGGCAGATGTACACTGGCAGGTTCACCACCGGGCGTACGGGTATGATGGAGCCGATAACCTGCGGGATGCGGAAGACCGGCATGGTATCTTCCCGTTAGCCGATAACCGGCTGATGCACTGGCGTAATCTGTGGAACCAGTATGATGGTCAGGGTAACCTGACGCGGCGACGTGAAGGCGCAACAGAACAGTATTATCAGTATGATGCGGACAACCGTCTGGTCGCGGCGCGTGGCCGGGGGCCGCAGGGCGAGTTCGTGGCGCGATATGGTTATGACGCACTGGGAAGGCGAACCGGTAAAACGGTGACCTGGTGTGAGAGCGGGAAGCAGGAAGAGACGCACTTTCTGTGGGAAGGCTACCGGTTGTTGCAGGTCAGGCAGCCTGACCGGAAAGATAGCTACGTGTATGACCCGACGGTATGGTGGTCGCCGTTAGCGCGCATCACACAGCAGGCGGGAGCGAGTGAGGGCGATATCCGCTGGTTCATCACGGACCTGAATGGTGCCCCGCTGGAGATGACGGATGCGGACGGCTCGGTCCGCTGGAGCGGCGACTACGGCAGCTTTGGCCAGCTACGCGGGCAGACGCAGGACAGTGAGGGACTGCGCGACGGCAAGACAGTGGAGCCGCAGCCACTACGTTACGCGGGGCAGTACGCGGATAACGAAACCGGGTTGCACTACAACCTGTTTCGTTATTACGACCCGACGGTAGGCCGGTTTACCACACAGGACCCGATTGGGCTGGCGGGCGGGATTAATCTTTATCAGTATGCGCCTAACCCGTTATCTTGGGTTGATCCGTTTGGACTAACAGGGACATATATTTTTACTGATGAAGTTACATCGTATATTGGTAAAGGGCCAGAGTCTCGAATGAATAGCTCCATGAACTATCGTATAGGTGGTAAATCTAATGCTACACAATTCGCACATATGGATTTTGGTGACAATAAATTAGGTTTTATGGTCGAGCACCGATTGATGGAGAAATATAATGCCCGTTACTCCCCTGATTTTGCGAATAGTGAACGTATAAACTCACCAGGTAAAAAACTATATGATGCTGCAGATGCTAAAACTCAGAAGAAGGTTGATCAGCTAGCTAATAAACTAGACGAGAAATTTAAAGCATCTAAAAAATCCAAATCATCTAAAGCATCTACATGCTAAGGGGTAATGCCGTGAAAACTGTTTTTTATAATGAAAACACACAAGAGCTTGAAATACCGTTTGATGTTCTTTCTAAGGGGGTTTCCTATGCTGAAAAAAATGAATTTAATAGTATTAAAATAATTAATCCAATAGAAAAGGGCAGCGTTGGGCTTGACTTAACCCCATTGGCTGGAAATAACAGTATATCTTCTGTTTATATCGCCGATGATGTCAATTTAAATAAGGTTGATTTATCGCCGCTATATGAAATGAATGCAATAAAAAAAATAACAATGCAATATTTAAAGGGAAAAATAGAGTTCTCTAAATTTTCTGCATTGGAAACTCTTTATATAACAAAAGCAGACAGTGAAATAGATATATTAAATGTTAACGGATTAAAAGATCTTTTGTTGGTTTCTACAAAAAATATTGATTGTGGTTTTATATCTAATCTGAAAGAGTTGGAGTCTCTTAGAATTAGTAGTGCTAAGCTCAAGAGCTTGTCAGGAATAGAATCTCTCTGTGCGCTGAAAACTCTAAGAATAACTTACTGTCCAAGTTTATTAGATATTTCAGGTGTAAATAAAATAAAAAATCTATCTCATCTTTATGTCGAGAAGTGTAAGGGTTTGACCGATTTTTCCTTTCTTTCTGGCAATGAATCCATTAGAGATTTATTTTTGTCAGATGTTGATTCGCTCGCTTTTATTCCTTCAATGAAATCCATTGAAAATATTAAATTTTGGAATCTAAAGGATGGTGATATGAATTTTCTTTTTGATGCGCCAACGCTTAAGAAAGTTGATTTTCATCCTATGAAAAAAAACTATACTCACAAAAAAGATGAAATAAATAATATCATAGGAAAATGATGTTTAATCATTGGAAATAAAAATCAAGGGTGAATATAAAACGCTTTCGGTTAGTGATAATTTATGATGTGACGTCGAGTACGATTACGAAGGGCGTTTAGTGAAACGGGCAGATGTACACTGGCAGGTGCACCACCGGGCGTACGGGTATGATGCGGCAGATAACCTGCGGGACGCGGAAGCTGGCATGGTGTCTTCTCGTTAGCCGAAACCGGCTGCTGCACTGGCGCAATCTGTGGAACCAGTATGATGATGGTCAGAAGAACCTGACGCGTCGGCGTGAAGGTGACACGGAACAATGTTTGATCATTCAACAGCAGAGCAGCATGTTGATGATGAAGTAGCTACATTGTTGTTATTTGTTCCAATTAAATATCCAAAATCAGGTCGATTAAATGAAAAAAAATTAAAGGAGTGGGTAGAAAAACGAAGAACTGCATCGTAGAAAATTATTTCTTTTAAGAAAGACTTGCTAATGCAATAAGGTGGATAAACTAGGCTGTGTCCCTTAATTAATTTTCACTGCCATCACCTGTCAACGTTGTGTGATTTTCCATCTCGCAGGTAATTAGGGATACAGCCTGAATTGAATGAAAAAATGTCATATTAATTAGATGCCGAAATGGATGTTGGCGAGCCGCGCTCCAGTGCAGTTTTTAGTGTATCGCCGCTTAGATGGTCGGTGATACCATCAGTTGATGCCCATTGCTCAAAAATGGACAACAGCTTATAGGGCTGCCGGATTAATGGACTAATGGCCTCATTATGTTTACAGGCGAGCCAGAATAATCGGGATAGCGGCGTGGATATCCGCGTGGAAGATGATGCGGATGTTTGGTTTTTGGTCGGCATGTCGATTAACTTTTCCAGTTCAGTATGCCGGATAACAAAACAGGCATCTTGCGGTAGGTCATGAACCGGAAAGTAATCCTTTCGGAGGTATGGATTCATGCCTTGTTGTAAAATTCTTTGATAAATATCAGTCGATATTTTTTCAGGAAGTCGCATGATCTTTTGGTTTATTCTTTCCTGCCATGTGAGCTTTTCGAATACCTGAAATATCTCTCCTGAAAGGGTTACCGATATACCGTAATTGATTTCATTTGTACCGATGTGTGGCAATGGAATGCGCAGGGAGCGGGCAAGCAAGCGTTGTACCATAACGTACTCATATCCCGCTAAGAGTGTGTCAATAATGGGCTGGGTGGGAGTAATGTATTTTCCCTCGGTACTGAGAATAAGATCTCGCTTGCCAAGAAAACTGCTTCGATCAAGCAAACATAGCTGGTCGATGAGTGAGTGCCCGACTGGCCGTAATTTCAATTTATTATCTAATATTCGTATTTTTCGTAAAAAAATTGGTGACTGGAAGTAGATGGAAAGACTGATGTTTCCATATAAAGCATGGCGATAAATATCACTGTCTGTCAATTCTATTTTTGTTGTTTTCTTCGTTATTCTGATAGCCTCCTGTATCGTCATCCATTCAGGCATACTGCTTTTCGTGTTTAAAAGGAAGGTTTGTTTTTGCATGATGTAATCTCCTTCAGAATGACAACCTTTCCTGTGTGTAGAGCGTAAAGGGTGATTAATAAACTTGCTGGGTATAAAGTTAGCGTTCCATATGTAAATTTATAGAGCGAAAAAAGTTTATTTAGAATGACCAGCTTTATCTATTTTTAGGTTTTTTAAGAAAGAAAATAACAAATCCACAAGGAATGGGGGGATCTGTATCACAAGTGGGCTACCGCCTGCCGTTGCAGCAGCACTACAGCACCTGGGTTATGCACACTTTAGTTTTATGAATGGATGTCATCAACGTGTTTCACTGGCATGGACAACCCAGAACTGTTTTGTCAGATTGAATTTATAGAATGAAATTTTTATTCAAACTAAATTTAGTCTGCCATAAAAATATATGTCCTGCTGTTATTGTTGGTCATTACGTGTTAATTCTGGTTTTTTTGAATGTATGGAGAGGGTCATTGTCATTTTTTCAGTATTAAAAGGATGTCACGTCGTAATTGGCGGGGCGTTTTCGTTTGCCATCATTTGCTGCGTCAGGTTGTATGGATGTTTGCCGTTTTTGACACTGGCGCCGAAGGTATTGCGGTCATGAAGGATACGTCACCGATATGCCGCCCGGTCTGATGACCGGATTGACGCCATAGGCTGTTTGCACCGAGGGGCAGACGGTAGAGCAGGCCCGCCCGTCGCAGGGATGATGACCTTGGCTGTATCAGGAGAGGAGCCGGTAAAGCCGTTGTGCGGGGAAGCCGGGTCAGCCAGTGCGCCTTTCGGATCGGTCGGCCCATGCGTCCTTGAGCACGTTGTGGATCCTTGCAGGAGCCGGGCTTCATGGCCGCAACCGGAAGAGGCAAACAATTTCCCCGGCGCAAGCGCCTTCCTCGCGCAGCAAATTCTTTGCCTCTTCCGGTCCTTCACGGTGTTGCGGTCGTAAGCGATGCGGCCAGCCCGGTTCCTGCCGTTCGGATCACAACAAAGGACGCGACAGGCGCGACCTTGAAAATCCGAAAGGAGCAACATCATGGCTAACATCGGCACCTTCACCGCACAAAACAACGGCTTCACTGGCACCGTCCGCACCCTGACTTTGAATGTCAAGGCGAGGTTCATCCCCTGCGACAAAAGCAGCGAGCACGCCCCTGACTTCCGTATTCAGACCCTCGGTGGTTATGACATCGGCGCAGCCTGGCGGAAAATCAGCCAGGCCGAACGGCCTTATCTGTCGGTGACGCTCGACGATCCTTCGTTCCCGGCAACCCTCTATGCTCGCCTTATCGAAGACGAGAATGGCAAGCATCATTTGATCTGGTCGCGCAGCAAACCGTCGGCCTGACAGTCAGACATCACGCCCCGCCAGTCACGGCGGGGCGCACACTGTTTACTCCGGCAATAAGCCTGTGGCTCATTGCGTTTTTACTGCTCTTGAGGTGGTCAATGCTGTATGTCCCCTGCGGTAATGCGCAGGGGACCACAGCGAATTCTTTTTGCTAACCGATGATAAAGTTTACTGCGCGATCCCTGCATTCTCGCGCATAAACATAGGGCGCAACGTATCCTTCCCGGTTCATATCCAAATAATCCGACCACCATTGCATCATCGCTTTACGGGCATCGAGATATTCTGCTTTATGGATGTAAGCCGCTCGAACGCTATTGCGTTCCTGGTGGCTCATCTGGCGCTCAACCGCATCCTGCGCCCACAGTCCAGATTCCATCAGCGCACTACAGGCCATTGCCCGGAATCCATGACCGCAGATTTCATCTTTCGTGCCATAACCCATCAGGCGCAAAGCCTTGTTGACCGTGTTTTCGCACATTGGCTTATACGGATTATGGTCACCGGGAAATATCAGCTCCTGATGCCCGGAGATTTCCCGTATCTGTTTCAGAATAGTGATGGACTGACGGGAGAGGGGAACGATATGCGGGGTACGCATTTTCGCGCCACGCCCGGAATAACGCACGCCGGGGATGGCTTCGCGGGTGGCGGGAATAGTCCAGATGTTATTTCTGAAATCAATTTCCGACCATCGAGCGAAGCGCAATTCGCTGGAGCGGATAAACAGATGCAGGGTGAGCGATACGGCCAGCCGGGTTAATTCTCGTCCTTGCTTATAGTCCTCGATGCGCGTCAACAACTCCGATAGTCGCTCCAACGGAAGGGCAGGGTAGTGGCGTTTAACGGGAGGGGCGATAATACCGTCCAGATTTGCCGCTGGGTTGTGCTCTATTAATTCCTGATGTACGGCATGACGCATGATGTTGCACATATGCTGTCGGGTTCGTGCCGCCACTTCCAGCAAACCTTTTTTCTCAATCCCTTTCAGCAGGTCGATGAAGTGGCGAGTTTTCAGTTCTGTGACTGGCAGGTGTCCAATTATCGGGAAGACATGGTTATTCATGCTGGCGAGCAGACGGGCGGCATGGTTCTCTGACCAGGTTCGGTTGCTTTTATGCCAGCTCAATGCCACGGTCTTGAAACTCTTTGCAGGAGAACGAGCCGCCTTTTCAGCGGCGCGTTGCTGTGTCGGGTTGATATTTTGCGCCAGCAGCCTGCGGAATTCGTCACGTTTCTGGCGTGCTTCCGACAAACTGATTAACGGATAAGCGCCTAATGCTATGCGGGTCTCTTTGCCAGCAAAATAGTATCTGAAGTACCAGAGACGTGAACCGGTAGGTTTAACGTGAAGATATAGACCGTGCGAATCGGATAGTTTGATGGAAGCAACAGGAGGTTTTAAGTTGCGGATTTTCGTGTCATTAAGAGACATATGCGGGTCACTCCATTATCGAACTGGAAAGACCCCAAATCTGACCACCAAATTCTCCCGATGCGGAGGGAAAACTGAAAATGCATCGGGAAGATATTTCACGCTAACTTATTGAATCCGAATCACATAGGGATTCGCAAAGCCGCATGAAAACAAGAATCTGGCTCCTCTGACTGGACTCGAACCAGTGACATACGGATTAACAGTCCGCCGTTCTACCGACTGAACTACAGAGGAATCGTTGGAACGGGGCGCATGATAACGGGGTCTGTTGTGCATGTCAAAGGTGTAAACCACATTTTTGATGCGTTTGGCGAGGGAATGCGCAATGTGTTGTTTTTTTCGTACGATTGCCGTGATTGCGCGGCGCTGCGGTGGAAAAATAGCGGACTGGCAACAAGATGGGGCAGCCAGTCCGCAGGGGATTATCGTAACTGCAGTTGCAATTGGTAACGGTAGCGAGGGGCGGTTAGCAGGAAGTCCGGCGCAACGCTGGGGCTCCAGGAATCGTCACCGCCGATGCCCATGTGGAAGCCGTCCAGATTGAGCCAGGTGCCCGGTTCCGGCTGCAATAGATGGTGATGAGTGCAATCCATCAGTTGCTGCCGGCTGTAGCGGCCGATACCGAAATGGAAATCGCCCTCGATAAGCCAGTCGCCGTAGCGCAGTTCCCGAGTGTGGCAACGCAAGCCGTTTTCCGATGGAAAAATGTATGGCGTGTGCATCGCTTCCAGCGGTTGTTGCCAGCGACCGTGCAGCGCGGCAAGGCGTCGGTCAGGATAGTTTTCGTGCGGGCCCAGCCCCAGCCAGCTCACCTGTGGGGTGACCGCCGCCAGTTGCATACTGAGGCCGACGCGCGCCAGTGAAGGCAGGTGACGCGCGACGTCCACTTCCACGCTTACCGTCAGCACGCCTTGCGCGTCAATGCGCCACTGTTTACGGCTGATGAACAGCACCTGTTGCTGATAATGGCCGATGTGTTCGGTGGTGATCAGCACGCCGTCGCTGAGGGTATCGGCATGAATATGCCGACAGTCGGTGTCGTACCGATACAGCCCGGCCAGTTTCCAGCGTTCTACCCAGGCATTCGGGTCAATACGGTCGACTTCACTGATGCCGATGTCGTTATCCAGTGGCGCGCGCGCCAGGTTGTCCTGTAGCGGGCTGAGTAACTGAGCTTGCCCATCGCGCCACCACTGGGTCAGCAACCCGTTATGGCGATTAAACGCCCAGCGCTGTTGGCCGTGGATAACCTCGAACTGGTCGTCATTCTGGGTCAGCGTCGGACGTTTGCTACCGTCACGGCGTGGCGTTGGGCGTGCCAGCGGCATCGGTAACTGCCATTGATCCCAGGCGCAGCGGTGACCGGCAGGCGACCAGTCGGTCGCGTTCGGCTGGATCACCTCTACCGTCAGCCACATGTCGGCGTGGTGTTGCGGCGCAGGCAGTTGCTCAAGCAGAGTGAGGGTCTGGCAACCCTGTGGGGTAATATCGAGCGGTACACGGCCTGATGCCAGTTGTACATCATCCTGCATAATGCGCCAGTGCAGTTCCTCATTATCGCTCCGCCGGAATAGGTATTCGCTGGTGATGGTCAGCGTCAGCGGGGCATTCTCATGGTGGTTGAACTGGAAAAACTGCTGGGCGCGCTGAGCTTCGTACAATGCCGGGTGCGGCGTGCGATCGGGGAACACCAGACCGTTGAGGCAGAATTGTCGGTCGTTGGGTTTATCACCGAAGTCGCCGCCGTAGGCCCAGTGCGTTTTGCCATCCTGCTCACGTGTCAGCGCCTGATCCACCCAGTCCCAGACGAAACCGCCCTGCAGGCGCGGATATTGACGGAATGCCTGCCAGTAACGGTCAAACCCGCCGAAACTGTTACCCATAGCGTGTGCGTATTCGCACAAAATGAGCGGGCGATGTTCTCCCGGCAGCCCAATCCACTTTTTGATTGACCACTTCGGCACCGCCGGGAACGGTTGGTCCTGATCAACACGGGCATACATCGGGCACAAAATATCGGTGGCGGGCGTGTCGGCGCCGCCGCCTTCGTACTGCACCGGTCGGGTTGGATCCTGCTGCTTTACCCACTGGTAGAGCGCGCTGTGGGTAGGGCCGTAGCCAGACTCATTGCCCAGCGACCAGATAATAATGCAGGGGTAGTTGCGATCCCGCTGTACCATGCGGGTGACGCGTTCGGCATAAGCCGGTAGCCAGCGCGGGTCGTCCGACAGGCGGCTCATCGGCTGCATACCGTGGGTTTCGATGTTGGCCTCGTCCACTACGTATAGACCGTAGCGGTCACACAGCCGATACCATAATGGATGATTGGGATAGTGGGAGCAGCGCACCGCGTTGAAGTTGTGCTGCTTCATCAGCAGAATGTCCTGCCGCATGGTCGCTTCATCAATCGCCTGACCATACTGCGGATGGTGTTCATGGCGGTTAGTGCCGCGAATCAACAGCGGTTGACCGTTGAGCAACAGCAGCCCGTTACGGATGGCGACTTCGCGGAAACCGACGTCATAGGCTTCCGCTTCCACCAGCGTGCCGTCGTACTCCAGCGCCACCACTGCGCGATACAGGTTGGGCTCTTCCGCACTCCATAAAGCGGGCTGCGCCACCTCCAGTTGCAGGCTCACCCTGTCGTGATAGGCGCCGCGTTCATCAATAGCCGGCGTGCCGAAGGGGGCGCGCTGTTCTCCCACCAGTTGCCCGCCGCGCCACAATTGCACCGCCAGTTGCCACGCCTGAGCCTGATCTTCCGGCAGGTTTGCCAGCGCGGTGACGCACAGCGTACCTTGGGTATAGCTATGCCGTAGCGGGGTGGTGAGTTGCACATCACGCAGGTGTACCGCCGGTTTATGCAACAGGTAGACATCACGATAAATGCCGCTCATGCGCCACATGTCCTGATCTTCCAGATAGGTGCCGTCAGACCAGCGCAGCACCATCACCGCCAGCCGGTTTTCTCCCGGTTGCAGGCAGGATGTCAGATCGAATTCCGCCGGTAGCCGGCTGTCCTGGGAATAGCCGACCCATTGCCCGTTGCACCACAGATGGAAGGCGGAGTTAACGCCGTCAAACACGATACGGGTCTGGCCCTGAGTCAGCCAGTCACCGTTGACTGAGAATGTGAGCGAGTAACAACCGGTGGGATTGTCTTGCGGTACGAACGGTGGATTGACCGGTATCGGGTATTTGATATTGGTGTAAATCGGCGCATCGTATCCCGCCAGCTGCCAGTTGGACGGTACCGCGAGCGGGTTCGCATCGGTCAGATCCTGTGTCAGCCACTGTTCCGGTACGGCCTCCGGACGTGAGAAATAGCTGAAGGTCCATTCACCATTCAGCATCTGGCGTCGGTCGGAAGGTTGATCGTCTCGTGCGGCGTTGAGGTTGCGCCAACTGGAAAACGGCGGATGCGCATCCAGCCGGCGGATGTGGGGGCAGGCCGGGTTTTCCCAATCGCGTCTGGCCAGAATATCCGCCAGCGAGAGGCCGGATAGCGGAGCGTAAGCGGAAGCAGTAGACATAAAACAGGCTTTCCTTTTGGCTGAAAGAGTGAGTGGCTGAGCCGTCTGGCAAGCGGGTAAACAAAAATTGTTATCCGCTCACAATTTACTGTCAGGATCACGGCTTGCCGGATGGGAGTAAAGCGCAGAGACGCCGGAAAGTGGTGTCGATCACAAAACCGGCGTCAGGAGGAAGCGGTTAGCGTTGTAACTGCCTTGCCAGTGTAATCAGTTGCTGCGCGACATCCTGCGGCGACAACGTGGAAGGCTGCCAGGCGGCGGTAGTCTGGCGAGGGATCAACGTCGTTTTCAGGCGCAGCGGGGTCGGGGTGTGCGGGTGTTGCAGGCAGTCCAGCAGCCGGTTGACGCTTTCCCGCCCCAACTGCCTGAAATCCTGACGAATAGTGGTCAGTGGCGGCTGGAAATAAGCACTGTCGCGGGTGTCGTCAAAACCGATCACCGAGATTTGTTCCGGTACGCGTAACCCATATTCATGGATTGCCCGCAGGACGCCGAGCGCCATTTGATCATTGGCGACGGCAATGGCGGTCGGACGAACCGAGCTCGCCAGCAGCAGGTGCGCCTGCTGATAACCCGCGCTGGCGCTCCAGTCACCTTCCGCTATGGCGCACGGCGTTAACTGATGGGCAGCCAGCGCCTGTTGCCAGCCTTCGTAACGCAGCCGCGCAGACACCGAGCTTTGCGGGCCGGCAAGCAAGGCAATCCGTTGGTGACCCAGCGCTACCAGATGATCGATAGCCAGCCTGGTGCCCTGATGTGGGTCGAATATCACGCTTGGCAGGTCGGCGGTGGGGGGCGTGTCAAGAAACAACACAGGCGTGGCGGCGCATAACTGGTGGATATGCGCCGCCTCTTCCTGTTCCAACGGCACGTTGATAAGCACGCCGTCGACCCGTTGCGATAGCAGTTCATTCACCGCGCGCTGGATGTCATTACCATCTGTCGCGCGCAGCATCGAGATCACCACGTTGAACCCCAGTTCGCTGGCGGTGGTTTTTATCGCGGCGGCAATCTGGGATGGCGCATGTAGCGACAGGTCGATAGTCGCCAGCCCGATGGTGGTGGCGCTACGGCGCGCCAGTTGCTGGGCTACCCGGTTGGGGATGTAGTGAAGTGCGGCCATCGCCTGCTCCACCTTTTCCCGGGTGCGGGCAGAGACATGAGGCGCCTGATTCAGCACCCGTGAGACGGTTTGGTAAGACACACCGGCGTAAGCCGCCACGTCATTGAGCGTTACTGGTTTCGCTTTCATGATGCTCTGTTAATCAGCCCCTGCATTGTCACCAGGCGTTATCATAACAAATGCCGATGAGGCCACACTGCGGTCAACAGAGAAAAATTATGCGGCGACCGGCGGGTGCGTCACCTGCTGGTAATACCAGGCGATGGTTTTTTTGATCAGTGCATCGGTGGCATCCAGATAGATGTCAGGGGTTGTACTCACTTCTGTCTCCAGAATCAGCGGGAGTTCGGTGCAACCCAGAATCATTTTTTCTACCCCTTGCTGACGCAGAGAGGCGACGACGGGCAATAATAATGCCCGCGACTGCGCGACATCGCCTGCCTTGTAAGCGTAGATGCTGTTCATCACCGCATCCTGCTGCTCATTAGTCGGCAACGTGCAGCGCACCTGCTGATCGGCCAGTGCGTGCTGGTAGATATCGCTGCGCACGGTAGCGGTGGTGGCCAGAATGGCAACGTGACGAACGCGTTGTTCAGCCACTTGCTGGCAGGCTGCTTCAATAATACTGATCATGTCCACCTGAGTGTGCTGTTTCAAATCCTCGAACCAATAATGCGCGGTATTACAAGGGATGATGATGCAGGTAGCGCCGGCGTTCTCCAGAATTCTCATGTACTCAATCATCTTTTTCAGCGGCGACGGGCTGTGATTGAGAATGCACTGGGTGCGATCGGGAATATCCGGAATAGATACGGCGATCACCGGAATGTGTTCCTGATCCTTGCGAGCCGGGGTCTGCCGGATAAGTTTTTGCATGGCATCGACGGTAGCGCCGGGGCCCATGCCGCCAAGAATTCCGATTACAGGGTTCACGTTTTCCGCCTCGCTGCGAATAGTTTGGAGTGGAAAAATCATCGCATAGCGCCCGAAAATGTGAATTGCGAAATTCCCATCGTCTATGTATGTTTTGCATAACCTTGTAGGTGTTATGCGTGAAATGCTTTTTATCAGCGGTGGCCAGTAATGCTTAATAACATTGAAACCAAGTGGTTATATGATTTTATCGCTCTGGAGGCGTTTCGCAGTTTCACACTGGCGGCCGAGACGCGTAACATTTCCCAGTCATCGTTCAGCCGGCGTATCCGGGCGCTGGAAGAAGCGGTAGGATTCGACCTGTTTGACCGAGGCGCGCAACCGCTACAATTGACCGAACAGGGCAAAATTTTCCACGCCCACATCCGCAATACCCTCGACGATCTGGAGTACCAGATTCACAAACTGCACGGCGGCAGCCACTACAAAAACAAGATTAGCATTGCGGCGGCGCATTCGTTGTCGGTGTTCGTGATGCCGGAACTGCTGAAAAACGTGCCGGACTTGCAGGAGAAAATCTTCTATGTCGAGTCGATTGATGTCGATGATGCGGTACTTAACCTGAAGGAGGGGCGCAGCGATTTTATTTTTTCGTTTTATAACGAGGAGCTGATGTCGGAGCCGTTTCGCCATACCCGCATCATGGATTCCACGTTATACCCGGTTTGCGCCTGCGATGTGGCCGGCAAACCGTGTTTTGATGTGCGGGCCGCCACATTGCCGCTGCTCAACTACACCGACACCAGTTATATGGGCCGTCAGGTCAATCGTTATCTCTCCACGCTGCCGCCCGAACGTTTTACCGTCAGTTTTGTCTCCTCAATGAGTGACTTGCTCAGGCGTATGGTGAAACAGGGGCTGGGCATTGCCTGGCTGCCCGATTATTCCATCGGTAATGAACTGGCGCACAACCAACTGGTGGTGCTGAAACTGGATAACGCCGTGATGAAGATGCCGGTGTATTTGTATCGGCTGGATGCCCGGCTGAACGTGGCGTCGGAGTCATTCTGGCGAGCGATGACGGCACGTCGTCCGGCGCCATAAAAAACAGCGGCCGGAGCCGCTGTTGGAGGATGAGCTGAATTCCGTGCGGAATCAGGCGTCTTGTCTGGCTTGTTGCAGCACCACGTCCGCTTCGGCCTCTTCCTCATCGTCGGTGATGTCTTTTTCCAGACGAGCCACCACAGCGGTAGAGATACTGTTGCCGATCACGTTGGTCGCGGTACGGCCCATGTCCAGGAACTGGTCGATGCCGAGAATCAGCAGAATGCCGGCTTCCGGCAGGCTGAACATCGGCAGCGTCGCGGCGACGACCACGACGGAAGCACGCGCCACGCCCGCCATCCCCTTACTGGTGATCATCAGCGTCAGCAGGATCAGGATCTGCTGAGTGAAGCTCAGGTCAATGTTATACGCCTGGGCGATAAACAGGATGGCGAACGATTGGTACATCATGGAGCCATCCAGGTTGAAGGAGTAACCCAGCGGCAGTACGAAGCTGGTGATCTTCTTCGGTACGCCGAAACGGGTCAGCGCATCCATGGTTTTCGGGTACGCCGATTCGCTGCTGGCGGTGGCGAAAGCCAGCATGGTGGGTTCGCGAATCAGTCGCGCCAGTACCAGAATGGAGCGGCCGAGGAAGGCGTAACCCACCAGGAACAACACCGCCCACAGCAGCGCCAGGCCAAGATAAAACTCACCGATAAGCTTACCGAAGTCATAAATCAGCCCCAGACCCTGCGTGGTAATGGCGGAAGCAATCGCCGCGAAGACGGCGATCGGCGCCAGCGCCATCACGTAGTCGGTCACGCGGAACATCACTTTAGCCAGCTCTTCGATGGTCGACAGGATAAAGTTGGCCTGCTTGTTGTGGTGTTTGACGTAAGCCAGCGCAGAGCCGAAGAACAGCGAGAACACCAGAATCTGCAGGATTTCGTTGTTAGCCATCGCTTCCACAATACTTTTCGGGAAGATATGACTGATGAAGTTTTTCAGCGTGAAACCATCGGTATTCAGACCGGTGGTAACGTGGTTGACCGGCGCGACCAGATTCATGCCGACGCCCGGCTGGAAGAAGTTCGCCAGCATCATGCCGATCAACAACGACAGGAAAGAGGCGGTAATAAACCAGGTCATGGCTTTCAGGCCGACGCGGCCCACGGCAGAAGAGTTCCCCATGCTCGCCAGGCCGGAAACCAGGGTGGCGAACACCAGCGGCGCGATGATCATTTTGATCAGACGCAGGAAAATGTCGGTCACCATATTAAAGTAAGACGCCACTTCTTTGGCTCGGGCGCCGTCCAGATAGGTGTGACATGCCCAGCCAATCAGAATACCGAGCACGATCGCCAGCATTATCTGTATTAATAACTTCTGCCTTTGCATAGAAACCTCATGTTGATGAATGTATTCAGACAACACCGGTGTTATTGCAGCGTAGCGGTCAAAGATGTCGTGAGACATACGCAGGCCGATACCCTGATTTGTTTGTGGGGTGTTGTGTCTGCCGCGCGGGATATTACAACGAATTGGGATTTTTTCCCTTTTTTTCTGCGAATAAAATGAAATACATCACTTTATGGGGGGTAAAACACCTTATTTTTGTACTGAAAATAGGTTGGTTGCCGATAAAACGTCATCAGCATGGTGATAATAAATTATTTATTATCAATGTATTGGGTGTTTTGTTGCGATGGCTGTCGGCGCTTTTTGTATCAATCATAACTTTTTCTTATATCTCGGTTCGAGTCAGCAATATATTCAATAATCGTCGCTAATTTATTTCTATGTCCCGATGGTCTTATTATTGGTTGATGACCCACGTGATTAATAAACAGTAATTACCCTTCTTTTTCATAAAAATATAATATGGCTCGATAACACGAAGTTATGCCGTTATCCGAATAAAAACGGCAGTAAATTTAATCACCTGCTTCTGTTGCACGAAAATGGAAAATAAATGTTATTTTTACTTTTTGCATGTAATTAAAATGTTTCATTTGGGTTTAATGTGATGGTATTTTAAGCAGCGAAAAGATAAGAGCGAAAATGAAGAACACGAATACGGCATAACGACACGATGACTTTATCTGTGCGGAATTTGTACGAAATATCCTGTAAATTATAAACAATTCTTATTATTGTGATTTCCGCTAGCGGTAACCGCTCATCGGATAACCGGTTGTCGGGCATTTGCCCGCGTTAGCACGATTCAGATCAAGCTATTGGTGAGGTGACGTGTCATTTCGTCGGTGAAGATCTTACACTATTTCCCCACACTATCTATGGAGATTGGATTACGGTGGTTATGGCGACACGACTGACAGACTCTCCGTCCCGGCTGTCTATTCTCTGGCAGGATGCCTTGCTGAAAATTTCTCAGTCGCTGCTGCAACAGCGTACGATCCCCGACTTGTTGCAGGCGCTGGACAGCGTGTCATTCTCCGTGGTGCGGTTCGGCCGGGTTAATTTGATCCTGCTTGATCCGTTACATAACCAGATGCATTTTTTCCGCCACGATCGTGATTCCGGGCAGACGCAATGCAGCGAAGAGGCGGTTCTGCTGGCCAATGGTCCCGGCGGTATCGTGTGGAGTACCCAAACGTTACTGCACTGTGACCGGACGCATTTTCAACGCGATTTCCCCCACCTGATCGACCTGCCGGCGTATATCGGATTAAGCGACTATTGTCAGTTGCCGTTGCATGGCACTCATCGCGTGTTGGGCGGAGTGGAGTTCCTCAAAACCGACGGCAGCCGTTTTACCGACAGCGAGCTGGATTTCTTTCAAACGCTGGCCGGTGTGGTGGCGCTGGTGGTGGAAAACATTCGCGAGCGCGAACACGTGTTGCAGGAAGAAGAGCGCTTGCGTCATGAGCGCGATCACCTGCGTATTCTGGTGGATGTCACCAATACCGTGATTTCCAAACTGGAACTGAAGGCGCTGGCGCTGGAAGTGTCGCGCGAGATCCACCGTTTCTTCGGCATTGATTTTATCGCGCTGGTATTAAAAGACGCAGAAGCACAAACGCGCTCGTTGAAATACCTTGCCACCGTTTATCCGCCGGCAGGCGCGCCGAAAACGGTACAAGGCGAGGTGGAGCGAGCGCAAACGCTGGCTGACGGCGTGATGGCGCAACAGCAGCCGCAATTGGTACAGGTGGCGGAACGCCTGAACCCAGGCGAGCCGCGTCCGCTTTGTCAGTGGTTTGAGCGTGAATTGTCTCATGTCTGTCTGCTGCCGTTGTCATTCGGTAACCGGGCGTTGGGGGTGCTGGAACTGGCGCACCGTTCAGCGCTGGTGGTCAGCGACGCGGACCTGCGGTTGCTGCGACAGATTGCCGCGCGCATCGCCATTGCACTGGATAACGCGCTGGCGTATGAGCAGATTACCCGGCTGAAAGATTCGTTGATCCATGAAAACTTCTACCTGACTGAACAACTGACCGAGCATATCCATCAGCGCAGCGGTGATGAGTTTGGTGAAATTATCGGCCGTAGCGCAGCGATTCAGCAGGTGCTGGAGCAGGTGGCGATGGTGGCCGCCAGCGACAGTACCGTGCTGATTCTCGGCGAAACTGGCACCGGTAAAGAACTGATTGCCCGCGCCATCCACAGCCTGAGCCAGCGAAAATCCCAGCGCATGATAAAAATGAATTGCGCCGCCATTCCCTCCGGCCTGCTGGAAAGCGACCTGTTCGGGCATGAAAAGGGTGCGTTTACCGGCGCCACCAGCCAGCGTCAGGGGCGGTTTGAACTGGCGGATAACAGCACGCTGTTTCTGGATGAGGTCGGGGATATCCCGCTGGAATTGCAGCCTAAGTTGTTGCGGGTGTTGCAGGAACGGGAGATCGAGCGGCTGGGCGGCAGCAAAGTTATCCCGGTGGATGTCCGGTTGATCGCCGCCACCAACCGTGACCTGAAACAGATGGTGGCGGACCGCGAATACCGTAGCGATCTCTATTACCGGCTTAACGTCTTTCCCATCGTCATTCCGCCATTGCGCGAACGGCCGGAAGATATCCCGCTGCTGGTGAAGTTCTTTACCCGCAAGATTGCCCGCCGTATGAATCGCACCATCGACAGCATTCCATCCGAGATGTTGCGTCAGTTGAGCCGTTTGCCGTGGCCCGGCAACGTGCGGGAACTGGAAAATGTGGTGGAACGGGCGGTGATCCTGACGCGCGGCACCACGCTAAATCTGCAGATAGATGAACTGCAACATCACCTGTCGCCGCTGGATGTGCCCAAACCGTCGTACCGTGATATTGCACCGCCGGTGGACACCGCAAGGCCGGACCCGCTGGCCGTGGACGATGAATCGGAGCGTGAGCGGATTATTCGGGTGTTGCGGGAAACCAATGGGATCGTCGCCGGCCCCAAAGGTGCGGCTGCCCGTCTTGGCCTCAAGCGCACCACGTTACTATCGCGTATGCAACGTATGGGCATTTCCGCCCGGGAAATAGAAGGGATTTCCTGATAAGACTCAGATAAGCATCCATGATCAGCCCGGAGATTGAGGACGCTTGGTTTATATTGTTTCATTTATATAGCCATTGACTTTTATAAGTTCATACCTATCTGAGCCGCAATCTTGATGGCTAATTGTCGAAAGTCTTTTTTGGCATCGCTAACGGCATTGGCATGACTACCGATAGCACCATCGGCTGACGTCAGATTGAATATCGGTTTACGGTATTCCTGCGCCATGGGGATAAGGCTACGGTAATGCTTAATTGTGGCCAGACAATAGGGGTCGGATTCTTGTTTCATGTTCTGAACCGGATTTTCATTGAGAACGGCCTCACGATACACCGAAGGGATACGTTGCACCCACTTGTCATAAGCCTTTACAGGGCGATCCAAACGTACTCCGTGTTGTTGACACAGATAGCCGATAGGTAGCATCTTGCCTGTCGGCAACTTGAAGTCAGGATGATTCTGAGATTCGGAGCTATCTTGCCAATTATCCAGACGCTTGCGCCAAAGATTCTTCCAGCCTCTTAGCGTCGGCCCTAGGTTGCTCAGGCCCTGAAGCGAAAAGAGATCTGCCCCGAGCGGAATCGCCACATAATCGGTAGCCAGTAGTACGGATCGATTTATCGCTCCCAGATTAGGGCCGATATCAACCAGTATAATGTCAGCTTGCACTTTTTCGGCGGCCATCTGCATGACTTGCCAAAATGCGGTGAGTATTCGCATTGGACGATATAAATTGTTATCGGCCATGCTATTTGGCCATTCAGATGACAGCAAATCCTCAAAACCAGACAGCGCCACATCTCCAGGTAAAAGATAAAGGTCGGTAGCAATGTTTTGTAGGTGTGGTTGAGTGATATCACCGACGCCGGTTAACGGCTTGATGCACTGATAAATAGTGGAACTGGAGCTTGGAGTATTCCAGATGTCTTCAATACGATTTTCATCCAGAAAGGCCGCCGTTAGGTTGGCTTGAGGATCCAGGTCCGCTATGACTACTCTTTTTCTCAGATGAGCAAACATCCAGGCCAGATGATAAATCAAAGAGGTCTTGCCGACGCCACCTTTGTTATTGAAAAACGTCAGAACTGGGATGCTCATGGTTTACCTCGCAAAATACAGACCACTGCTGTCTGGTTTGTCTCAAATTCCAGAGGTGGATTACCATTCCTATCCATCTCCCGTCTGGCGGTAGCGATACCGCGACCAAAAGCCTGTATAAAGCCAAATGTCTTTAACACATCGGCAATATTAGGATTACGGTAGTCTGTCACACCGGGTTGACCAAAGTTTTCTGGGGTGACATTACCGTAGGGACCACCAGGGCTATTGATTTCAATACGATCATTAAACCAATACACACGAATAGGTGCATTAGTACTCTCGTAAGTTCTGTGTAGAACAGCGTTATAGAGAATCTGTTGCAGCGCAGCTTGCGGGTAGGGTGATGAAATCAGATGGGTTGCGTGTGAGGTAATGTCCACCGCTGAGCGGTTGTGCGCTTTTAGCTTTTCTTCTGTTCGGCGGAGCATGTCGACAATGCTGCCATTGATTTCTTCTTCATCAATAACTGGGTCGGCAAGTTCTGTGCCGTCTATCCTCAAAAACTGAATATAGGCACCAGGCAGAAAATCTTGCGGGCTTTTTCCTAGTGCAAGCAAACCGAGGACTGTTGGCGTTGTATCTTCAGGAGATACAATCATACGACACGACGCCAGACGCTCTCCATAACTTCGCCCATTTTCTTCCAGAACATCGTCGGCAAATGCTTGTGGCAAATATTCACTTTCAAAAATCATTCGAGATAAATCACTTAGCCTTGCAGTGGGGAGCGGATAAATATCAAAGGGTAAATTTTTATAACGGCGTTTCTCGTTTAGCACACGTTCTTCTTGGGCATTGGCAATTGAACGCCGGGGGCCAGTGCGTATCCAGATGCGGCCTTCATACTTTACTGGTGGCATGTCGGAAGGAATGACGGTTACTACTGCGATATCCTTGCCTTTGAGCGTTCGCTTTTCAACCGTTAAAACAGGTAAAGGTAGGATGTTTCCATCTGTTTTCATATCCGCCAAAGACAACAGTAGTTGATCAGTGATTTCCAGATTGCTGGGGTCACCATTATCTTTCGCGCCGATGAATAATACTCCAGGCTGGTTATACCCTGGCAAATCGTTAGCGAAAGCGCAGACTGCCTGACGTGCTTTCTTAGGAACATCGCCCTTAAATGTTTCTTTACGTTCAGCACGATCTGACTCTGTATCATTCAACAGAGCCAGTAATTCATCATTGGTCAGTCTTGGCATGGTCGTACTCCTGCAGCTCAAACAGCATTGCCTGATAGTTGTCATCTGATCGGGGATGCAGACCAGATCGGGTATCCATTTACTAACAGAACTTAATCGTGCTGATCATAGCATTTGTAGGCCGTCTTCAAAATCCAACTCTATGCGCATAAATGCGGACTGAGAGTTGTACAGATTGATTGGAGGGGGTTCCTGACGAGGCAATGGATAACGCTGTGGAATTAATGAGAAAGAACCTCTCCTCTCCGGTAGGAGAGGAGAGGTAGCCGTTAACCCGCGACTTCCGCTTCTTTACGCAGACGAGCCTTCAGCGCGCTGTATTCCTGTCTGACATAGTTTTCCGCCCAGTTCTGATCGGCGATCGGCTCCAGTTTCACCGCACAGTGTTTGTATTCCGGCGTTTTGGCGATCGGGTCCACTTCGTCAAGCGTCAGCTCGTTGCAGGCGCCAATCCACCACTGGTAGGTCATATAAACCGCACCTTTATTGATGCGTTCGCTGACCATCGCCCGGCTGATCACCTTGCCGCGGCGCGATGCCACCCAGGTGAGCTGCTGGTCGCGGATACCGAGCGCGGCGGCGTCTTCCGGGTTCATCTGCACGTAACCCGGCTCGTCCGCCAGCGTTTGCAGTGCGGTACAGTTGCCGGTCATGGAGCGGCAGGAGTAGTGGCCCACTTCACGCACCGTGGAGAGCACCAGCGGGTAGTCGGCGTCGGTCAGTTCCATCGGCGGATGCCATTCTGTTGCAAACAGCAACCCTTTACCGTTCGGGCGGTCGAACTTGTTACCGGCGTACAGCCACGGCGTACCTGGGCTGTCTTCGGTCAGACACGGCCACGGTATATAACCCAGACCGGCCATTTTCTCGTAGGTGGCGCCGTAGTAGAGCGGGCACAGGTTGCGCAACTCATCCCAGATTTCCTGGGTGTTGTTGTAATGCATCGGGTAGCCCATGGCGGTTGCCATCAGGCTGATGATTTCCCAGTCCGGCTTCACATTGCCTTTCGGTTCCACGGCTTTGTAGAAGCGTTGGAAACCACGGTCGGCGGCGGAATATACCCCTTCATGCTCGCCCCACGACGTCGCGGGGAAGATGACATCCGCTACGGCGGCGGTCTTGGTCATGAAGATGTCTTGAACTATCAACAATTCCAGTTGGTTGAAGGTTTCACGTACTACCGACAGATCCGGCTCGGTTTGCAGCGGGTCTTCCCCCATCAGGTAATTGGCCCTGATCTTGCCTTCCTTGATCATGTGCGGCACATCGGTCAGCGAGTAGCCGATGCGGTCGGACAACGACGGCACGCCCCAGGCTTTGGCGAATTTCTCGCGGACATCCGCATCGGTGACTTTCTGGTAACCGGGGAACTGGTTCGGCAGCGCGCCCATATCGCAGGCACCCTGTACGTTGTTCTGCCCACGCACCGGGCCGACGCCGACGTTCGGGCGGCCGAGGTTGCCGGTCAGCAGCGCCAGGCCGGACAGACCTTTCACCACGTCGACCCCTTGCGTCCACTGGGTGACGCCCATGCCCCACAAAATGGTGGCGGACGGCGCAGCGGCATACATACGAATGGCATCGCGGATCAACTGCGGGTCGAGTCCGGTGATGTCCGCGACGTATTCCGGGGTGTATTTCGCGACGATGGCGCGGTATTCATCGAACCCTTCGGTGTGCTGCGCCACAAAGTTCGTGTCATACAGCCCTTCGTTGATCAGCACGTTGGCGAACGCGTTGACCAGCGCCATGTTGGAGCCGTTCTTCAGCGGCAGCCACAGGTCGGCAATGCGGGCGGTTTCGATATGACGCGGGTCGCAAACGATGATTTTAGCGCCGCGCTCTTTGGCTTTGATGATGCGACGCGCCACGATCGGGTGGGAATCGGCGGCGTTGTAACCAAATACCAGAATGCAGTCGGTTTTTTCGATTTCACAAATCGAGTTACTCATCGCCCCGTTGCCCAGCGTAACCTGCAAGCCGGAAACGGAGGGGCCGTGGCAGACGCGGGCGCAACAGTCGATGTTGTTGGTGCCGGTGACCGCGCGGGCGAATTTTTGCATCACGTAGTTGGTTTCGTTACCCGGGCCACGGGAGGAACCGGTGTGCATGATGGCATCCGCACCGTACTTCTCTTTGATGGCTTTCAGACGGGAACTGGCGAAATCGATAGCCTCCTCCCAGGAGACCACTTCGAACGGCGCACCTTTCTGGCGGCGGATCATCGGCTGTTTCAGTCGCGGGGTTAACAGCTTGGTATCGTTGAGAAAATCCCAGCCATAATAGCCTTTTAAACACAGTTCGCCTTCGTTGGTCAGGCCGTTGGCGCCTTCTGCGCCCACCACTTTGCCATTTTCCACCAACAGGTTAATTTTGCAGCCTGACCCACAATACGGGCAGACGGTAATCACTTTCTGCATGACATTGCTCTCCTTCATTGTACCGACGGCACGCTCAGAATTTCATTTCCGCGGCTTCATCAAGTGCTGCGCGCCGCTGTTTACGTAGGATCATCTCTTGAATGTCGTCCCGGCTTATCAGGCGCAGGGCTTTGGTAGGACAAACTTCGACACAGGCCGGACCGTTGGCGCGTCCTTCGCATAGGTCGCACTTGTGCGCTTCCGCCTTAATACAGCTGCCCAACGTCTGATAATGGCTGATACGCGCCACCGGTTTACTGATCACCGTCATGGCGCCGTACGGACAAGCCACCACGCAGGTTTTGCAACCGATACATTTTTCTTGCTGCACCCGGATATGATCGCCGGCATGGACGATAGCCCCGTTGGGGCACACATTGGCGCAGGGCGCATCTTCACAGTGACGGCACTGAATCGTGGTGCTGACATTCAGCCCCTTCACCACTTTGAGTCGTGGTGTGAAATGTTCCGTAGACAGCGATGACGGGTTGCCATCACTGTGGGCCAGCACACAGGCGACTTCGCAGGTGCGGCAGCCAATGCATTTCCTGGGGTCTGCTAAAACGAACCGGTTCATGACAGGGTCTCCTTCCGCGGCTCTGATGGAATAAAGGTTATGTCGACGGTATAGCCGCCGACACATCGGCATAGACGAAGCAGGGTTTGTGCCAGAATGAATGCTTATATCTTAATTTGCTGATTTTTAATTGTTTTAAGGTGAGGGCAAGGGGCGTGAACACCCGCGTCATGCTGGTGACGAGTGTCAATTGACAGGAGTTCGGCAGATTTGACGACATCTGTCTGATGCAGTGTCGTCCGTGGCGACAGGCGGATAAAAAACAAATCTGTTGCGAAGTGCGTTCCATCTCTGGAAACAGACTATCGAGGTGAGAAAGCCAGAGCTTTATTGTGTCCTCCGGGTGGTAGTTTCAGGGTGATGGCGCTTTACCCGCACATTTCAGCGGCGTGCAATCGTTTTTTATTTTTCAGTGAAATCAACATGGCGCCTTTTTACAGGCAAAAAGACGGGAATCGAATGGTTGTATCCTTTGGGATACGGTGTTAATCTGCTCATTGACAAGGAGTGCCAATGCCTGAGATTGACAGACTGGCAGGGCTAATTTTCCATTTGTACTTTTACGATGATGAACGGCACCATTTGCCGCATGTGCATGTTTGTTATGGTCATCATGAACTTATCATCAGTATTCGTACCGGAGTCGAGATCGAAGGATATCTGCCGAATAACAAGCGCAAGCTGGCGCTGGCGCATATCCGGGCCCACCGCCAACAGCTGTTGAGCATGTGGGAACGGGCGGTAGTGGGGAGAAATCCGGGAAAACTGTGAGGCATTTATGCATAAAATTGTGGAAGTTGACGTCATTGGCGATTTTTCGTTGCGCCTGACCTATGACGATGGTCTGGTTTGCGACATCAATCTTTATCAATATGCGCCCAGCCCGGTGTTTTCGAACGCCAGCCTGTTTATCAAGTTTGGTTTGCTGCCGGACGGTTCGCTGGAATGGCTGCCTGATATCAAGATTTCCGCATCGGAATTGCGGAAAAAAGGGGAGTATGTCAGCCACACGCTGGCGGTGAGAGAGCAGAATTTTGCCGATATCATCTCCCGCGCCTTCTATGATGCCGTGATTGAAAACCGGCCGGAAATTCTGCAGGCGGCGCTGAAAACCGCAGTAGACAAACATGGCAACAGTACGGTGGCCAAAGAGGCGGGAGCCAAAAGTCGTACCAGCTTGTATAAGTCATTGAATAAAAATACGCATGTCAGTCTGGCAACGGTAGTGAGTCTGGCCCACACCGTGTTGCAACTGGAAGAAAAATAGGCGAGCGGCTTCGGGGCAGAGGCAGAATCCGATCTGCCCGCCCCACAGGAAGGTCAGCGATGTAGCTTGTTAATGTGCAGGCATGTTACGCCAGCACCTCAAAACCGCCATTTCCTTCCCAGCCGTCAAGGCGTTGGTAAAGCTGTTCTACCGCGCGCGTGACTTCCTGGCTAATCGGGAAATAAAACGCCACCAGTGCAGGCTGAATGCCGACGAAAATCACGTCGGGAATGTCTTCCTTCAGGCTGTCGATCAGATAGTTCAGCGGCAGGCTGTGGGTATTCATCAGCATGTCTTCGGCGATGCGATTCGGTTCGACGATACGGATTTCACCCGGCGCCAGCCCCATATCGGTGGCATCCACCACCAGCAGGCGGCGGGGTTTCAATTCCCGCAGTGTGTGTGCGGCATTTTCAGGGATCGCGCCGCCGTCAATCGCCGACCAGCCGGCCACCGGATGCCGGCTCATCTTTTCCGCCAACAGCGGGCCGGCGCCGTCGTCACCCATCAGGGTGTTGCCGACGGCCAGCACGATATTTTCGATATACAGCGGCGCTTCGTTATGCAATAGAAGTTCAGTCATCGATACGTTTCACCATCAGATAAAGAGCCGGTTCTTGTTGCATCGCGGCGAGATAATCCATCAGCGTCGCGGTCCATTGCGGGTGACTGTCGTGTTGAGCCAGCGCGTCGAATGCACCGCCCAGCAGGGCAGTGTGCGTGTGGTCGATGGTGATTTCGCCAAAGCGTAACAGGCCCAGCATTTTGCGGCGGGCTTCGTCATCGCTCAACTGACCGACCCAGCCTTCGTAATCCGCCAGCGGGCACTGCAATACCTGCTTCAGGCAGTCGATCACGCCGACGTGATGGCCGATCGCCAGCGAGTAGTACATTACCTGTTGCGCCTGTTCCGGTATTTTGTCGCGGCTGTCGAGAAATTTGCGGTTCAGGGCATAAAAACGCACGCTGCTCATGACAGGATCTTCCCGCTCAGCATGGCATGATAAATGCGCAGCAACCGGGCGACGATTTCGTTCAGCCTTGGGTCGTTGTGCTGATCGAGCCAGCCGGTAACGCGCTGCTCAAACCCATCCAGCGGCTGGTTTTCCAGCAGCCCGAGGAAACGATCGCTGATTTCACGGCCCTGACGATACCCGGCCATCAGGCGGGCTTCCCGTTCTACCTGCACGCGTAAATCCAGCGGCAGCGCCGGATGAATCAGCGCGGCTTTCTCGTTGTCGCCCTGTTGATGGTTGCTGCCGTGCAGTTTTTGTTCCAACAGCCCCAATGCGACCGCGAAACCGTAAATCGTGGCCGCCGGCGTAGGCGGACAGCCGGGGATATAGACATCGATCGGCACAATTTTGTCGCTGCCGCCCCATACGCAGTACAGGTCGTGGAAGATGCCGCCGCCGCAACCGCAGGCACCGTACGAAATACAGATTTTCGGGTCCGGCGCGGACTCATAGGCGCGTAACGCCGGCGTGCGCATGGCGCGGGTAACCGCACCGGTAAACAGCAGAATATCGGCGTGGCGCGGCGACGCCACCACCTTGATGCCGAAACGTTCGGCGTCGAACAGCGGTGTAATGGCGGAGAAGATCTCTATCTCGCAGCCGTTGCAACCGCCGCAATCCACGCGATAAACGTAAGCGGAGCGCTGGATATCTTTCAGCAGCGTTTTTTTCAACTGCTGAGCGTGTTCGTCCAGTGTAATCGGGGTGGTCTGGTAATGGTCGACCCCATTGGGCAGCATACTCATTGTGCATTCCCCTGGTGAGTGGACGGGGCGGACAGGTGCTGACTTATCTGCACGTTGCCCTGATGGTTCATGTTCTGTTTGCGTTTGCAGTCCGGGCAGGTTTCGAACTGATGGCGGCGTGCCTCCACCTCGTTTTCCGGCACGCCGGCGTGTGCCAGCAGCGCCATGGCGTACTCCACCTCTTTTTGCGGGGCGAACGGCTGTTGGCAGACGTGGCAGTTCAGCAGTTGGAAAGTCGCGCGCTGATACAGGTCGGCTTTGTTGGCAACCGCCATTTCAAACTCTTGCGACAGCACGATGGCGCGAGTCGGGCATACTTCTTCGCAGCGGCCGCAAAAAATGCAACGGCCGAGGAACAGTTGCCAGGTGCGGGTGCCGTTGTCCAGGTCGTTGGCCATGGTCAGGGCATTCGCCGGGCAGGCCATAGTACAGGCGGCGCAACCGATGCACTGCTCCGGGTCGTATTCCGGCTTGCCGCGAAATCCGGCAGGCACCGCCAGCGGCGCGAACGGGTATTTCACCGTACTGTTGCCCGCTTTGAGGATGGTTTTAAACAGTTTAATCATGGGGCCTCCCTCATTTCAGCGGCGAACGGGTGCGTTCCAGCCCGTAGCGTTCGATCTCTTTATACGGCACGGTGGTGATTTTCTTTTTACGGACATCCACCAGCGTGACGCGGTCGGTACAGGAGTAGCAGGGGTCAAGGCTACCGATGATCAGTGGTGCGTCCGATATGGTGTTGCCGCGCAGCATAAAGCGCAGCACCGGCCAGTTGGCGTAGGTGGCGGCGCGGCAGCGCCAGCGGAACAGCTTCTGGTTGTCGCCGGTCATGCTCCAGTGGATATCTTCGCCGCGCGGCGCTTCGGTAAAGCCCAGCGCAAACTTGTGCGGCTGATAGTGGATGTGCTCGTTGAGGATCGGTCCTTCCGGCATGTTGTCCAGCCCGAATTCAATCATCGCCAGCGAAGTGAATACTTCGCGCACTCGCACCAGCACGCGGGAGTAAACGTCGCCGGCGTCAAGGTGATGCAGCTCCATCGGCAGGTCCAGATAGCCTGAGAATGGGTGGTCGACGCGCACGTCTCGCTGGAAGCCGCTGGCGCGAATCATCGGACCGACCGGGCTGTAATCGCGAGCTACCTGGCGGTCCAGTACGCCGATGCCTTGAGTCCGTTGCATCATGTTGGCGGTGCCCAGCAACATGTCGGTCAACTGCGTGACCTCTTCGCGCATTTCACGAATCAGTTTGATGGTTTTCAGCCGATCCTCTTTCAGGATATCGCGGCGAATACCGCCGATCAGGTTCAGCCCGTAGGTTTTACGCGCACCGGTCAGTATTTCGGCAATCTGCATCGATTTTTCACGCACCCGGAAGAACTGCATAAAGCCGGTGTCGAAACCGACGAAGTGGCTGGACAGCCCAATGTTCAGCAGGTGGCTGTGCAGGCGTTCCACCTCCAGCAGAATACTGCGGATAGTATGCGCGCGCGCCGGCACCACCACGCCCAACGCGTTCTCGATGGACGAGGTGTAAGCCACGCTGTGGGTGAAACCACAGATGCCGCACACCCGGTCGGACAGAAACGTCACTTCGTTGTAGCCCATGCGGGTTTCCGCCAGTTTCTCCATGCCGCGATGCACGTAGAACAAGCGGTAATCGGCGTCGATAATCTGTTCGCCGTCGACGAACAAGCGGAAATGCCCCGGTTCGTCGGAAGTGATATGCATCGGGCCGATAGGCACGACGCGGGTATCGCCGGTGGCTTCATTAATGAAGGTGTAGGATTCGTCATCGCGGGTAGGGGCCGGGCGTTGACGGTAATCCATGGCATCCTTACGCAACGGGTAGAGTTCGTCCGGCCAGTCGTCCGGCAGTACCAGCCGCCGCTCATCCGGCAAGCCGACCGGGATCAGCCCGTACATATCACGCACTTCGCGCTCGCCCCAGACTGCCGCAGGTACGCGCGGCGTGACTGACGGAAACTCCGGCACCGTCGGGTTAACCAGCGCCTTGACGACGACCCAGCATTTCTCGCCCTGTTCCATCGACAGCACATAGTAGACGGCGAAATGGCCGTTGAGGGTGCGTTCGTCGTTGCCGAACAGTACGGACAACCAGCCGCCGTGCTGGTAGTAAAGGTATTCGACGACCTCCGGCAACTGATTCAGTTTGACGGTGATGGTCAACTGATTGGCGGTTTGCCGCTCTTCCTCCAGAATCGCCGTCGGGAACTGCTGTCTGACATGGGCGACGTAATTAGCGCCTAAATTTTCAGCGCTGGTCGCGGTGGATGAATTAATCACGGTACATCTCCTGACGGGAAGGGGTTAACGATGAAGCAGGTGCGGTATGCGCTGGGGGAGCTTCCAGCGCGGTCGTGCGTGCGCTCAGCGACGGCCAGCCCAGGCTCGGCTGGGCCGACTCGCCGGCCGGCTTACCGTTCAACATATTGCCGTTCAACACAATTGCGGTAGCGCGCTCAAGCAAATGGGTGACCGGCTGTGGGATACGGGTGCCCATCACCAGCATTAATACCAGCAGGATCAGCATCGGCGCGGTGGTTAGCCAACCCAGTTCGCCTTTACTGACCGCTTCCGGCTGGCTGCCCAGCACGCTGGTGGCGATCATGCGGATCAGCCCGGCCAGCACCACGGTCAACAGCACCAGTAACACCAGCACCAGCGGTAAATGGCCCGCATGGATGCCGGCGGTGACGGTCATGAATTCGCTCAGGAACACGTTGAACGGCGGCATACCGCCGAGTGCCAGCGCGCCGCCGGCCAGCAGCGCGCCCGTCACCGGCGCGACGCGCAGGATGCCTTTCACTGCGTCCATATCACGGGTGCCGTATTTCAGCAGCACATTACCGGAGCCGCAGAACAGCAGGGTTTTCGCCAGGCTGTGGTTCAGGGTATGCAGCAGCGCCGCCAGAATGCCGAGCGGGCCGCCGATGCCGAGCGCCACGGCGATCAGCCCCATGTTTTCCACGCTGGAATACGCCAGCAGGCGTTTCATGTCGCGCTGAACCAGGATCAGGAATGCGGCGACGGCTACCGACAACAGGCCGAACACCAGTAACAGCCGTTGCGGAAATTCCGGGCCGATAGCGGCGGTGATCAGGATGGTATAACGCACGATCACCAGCAGCGCGCAATTGAGCAGCACGGCGGAGAGCAGGGCGCTGGTCGGGCTGGGCGCTTCACTGTGGGCGTCCGGCAGCCAGGCGTGCATCGGGAACAGGCCGGTTTTGGTGCCGAAGCCGATCAAGATAAAGATGAACGCCAGATGCATCAGCGTGCTGTCCAGCTCGCCGGCGTGTTGCAGCACCTCGGTCCAGAAGATGGCATTACCCGGTTCCGCCATCACGTTGGCGGCGTTGGCGTACACCAGAACCGTGCCGTACAGGCCGAATGCCACGCCGACGGTACAAATGATGATGTATTTCCATGCCGCTTCCAGCGAAGAGCGCTGGCCGTACAGCCCCACCAGAAACGCCGAGCTTAGCGTGGTGGCTTCGATCGCCGCCCACATCAGGATCAGGTTATTGCTGGTGATCACCAACAACATGGTGAACAGGAACAGGTGGAAGAAGCCGTAGTAGTGGCACAGCGTGGTGACGCTGACTTCGCCGCTGTCGACTTCATGACGCATATACCCCATGGAGTAGAGGCCGGTGAGGAAACCGATCACCCCGAGAATCGCCAGAAACAGCGCGCTCAGGCTGTCGAGGTGTAGCCAGCGGTTGGCGGCCAGCAACTCACCTTGCTGGTAGACGGTCCAGACTGCCAGCAACGCCACCCACAGCAGGGCGCCAATGCCTGCCAGATGAATCAGGCTCACCAGTGCGCGCGCCGCCGTGCCGGTAAAACGGCAGACAAACGCCAGCAACGCGGCGGCAAGCGGCACGCCCAGCAGCAGGGAAAAAAGATCCAAAGTCGTCATGGTGATTATCCTTTCAGCGCGGTCAATTGCTGAACATCCAGCGTGTGCAGCGTGCGGTGGATTTTGCGCGCCATCAGCGCCATCACGATAACGGCGAAAATGGCGTCGGTAGCGATGCCTATTTCCACCAGTTCCGGTGCGCGGTAAGCCAGCAGCGCCAGCGTCAGGTGAGCGCCGTTCTCCATCAGGCAGTAGCCGAACACCTGTTTGAGGATGTTGCGCTGGCTGACGATGCACAGCAGGCCGATCAGGAAGTGGCCGAGCGACACCGCCAGCACCGGTTTCAGATCATTCACCATCGGCAGTTTTACCGGCGAAACGGCAAAGTAGCTCAGCAATACGATAAGCGTGGCGATCAGGATCAGCGTGGCGGTGCTGATCACGCCGCCGTCGGCTTTCGGGTCCGCCAGCCGACGGAATGCGAAGCCCATGATGGCCGGCACCATCACCACTTTGGTGATGAAGGCGGTCAGTGACCACAGATACAGTTCGTGAGAGCCAAGCAAGCCGCCCAGGGCGATAAAGATCAGCACCAGCACCAGTGACTGCAATGCATACAGCGCGGCGGATACCGTGGGTTTTCTGGCGGCGATCACCAGCAACGAGGTGATGATCAGCAAACCAGCCAGATTATTGACGAGAAGCGATCCAGTCATGGGAGTTCCTTATTTCAGCCAGAGTGCGGCGATAACGCTGGAGCACAGCGACATCACTATCAGCACCAGCAGCACCAGATTCATCGACATCGGCACCGGCGTCGCTGACGCCACCTCCTCGGACGGCTCGCCCGGTACTGTGCGGCCAAACCAGAAGAGGAACCAGGCAAAGCTGGCGACCGATTCCACCAGCACGATGACCAGCAGCGGCAATAACCACCAGATGTCGTTGGAGAGCGCAAATCCGGCGGCGAACAGCGGGAATTTGCTGAAAAATCCGTTGAACGGCGGCACACCGGTGATAGCCAACGCCGCCACGCAGAAACCGATGCCCAGCAGCGGCAGGCGCGCCATCATGCCGCGCAACTGCGGCAACATGCGGGTGCCGCAGCTGTAGCTGAGCGCCCCGGCCACCAGAAAGAACAGGCTCTTGGCGTAAGCGTGGTTGAAGATGTAGGCCATACCGGCGTCAAAAGCCATGCGCGAACCGAAGATGGACAACGACAGCGCCAGAAAAATATAAGCAAGCTGGGTGATGGTGGAGTACGCCAGCAAGCGCTTCATGTCTTTCTGCGGCAGGTACATCAGGAAGCCGTACACCAGCGTGATGGTGGCCATGACGACGCCGACCACGCCGATAACATGCGGCACCTCAACGGCAGACAGAATGGCGCGGGCAAAAATATACACGCCGACTTTCACCATCGACGCGGCGTGCAGATACGCACTTACCGGCGTCGGTGCTTCCATCGCGTCCGGCAGCCAGACATGCAACGGCAACTGAGCCGATTTGCCCCAGGCCGCGAACAGAATGCCGCTGAAAACGATGATTTTGCTGCTGTCGTCCAGTTGTGCGATGGCGCTGAGCGCGAAGGTGCCGGTCGAGGCGAACAGCCAGGCCGCCGCCAGATACAAGCCGACGGAGGCGACATGCGTCACCAGCAGCGCTTTAAGTGCCGAGCGCAGTGACTTCGGTTTCTGGTAGTAGCCGATCAGTGCCCAGGAACAACCGCCGGTGATTTCAAAGAACAGCAGTTGTCCAAGGATGGTCGATGACAGCGTCAACCCGGCCATCGCACCGATGAACACCAGCAAAAACGCGTAGTAGCGATTACTGCCGTCGTGCGGGTGTTCGCGGTTGCCCAGCGTCAGGTAGCCGCAGGAATAGAGGCTAACCAGAAAACCGAGCGAGACCACCGCAAAGCCGATCAACAGGCTGATGCGATCGAACACGAAACCGAATAAATCCGCCTGGCCGTAACGATAAAGCGGAACGACCAGATCGGTTTTGCCGCCGTCGAAGTAACGCCAGGCCAACAGCGCCATACCAAGCGTCGCCAGCAAAGCGAACAGCGTACACAACCCTTTGGCAAGGCGTTGCGGCGCAAAAGCTATCAGCAGCGCGCCGAGAAACGGCAGCAGCAGGGTGGCAAGAGCAATATTCTCCATGATGGATGCCGACTCCTTATAATCCAGTCAGGTAGAAAACGAATGCCAGCGCCGCCACACCGAAGCCGAGCCAGGTCACCCGGCCGGTCAGTAGGAAGCGCCCGCGCGCCAGGCTGTTTTCGATAATCGCGGCGATGACGAACACCACCACCAGCTTGATGAACAGCGCCAGCGCGCCCCACAACAGACTGACGGCGGTCAGCGTTTCCGCTTTGCCGAACGGTACGAAAATCGACAGGAACAGGGTGGCGACCACCACCTGCTTAAGGCTGATACCCCATTTCACCAGCGCCAGCCCGGCACCGGCGTATTCGGTCAACGGCCCTTCCTGCAGTTCCTGTTCCGCTTCCGCCACATCGAACGGGATTTTGCCCATTTCGATAAAGGTAGCGAAGGCGCAGGCCAGCAGCGCCAGCACGGTTGCGGTCGGCGATACCCAATGGCCGCTCGCCAGCTTGACGCTGATGTTGCCGATGTTGGTGGAGCCGGCGACCAGCGCCACCACCAGCAGCGAGAGCATCAGGATCGGTTCCACCAGAATGCCGAGCGTCAGTTCGCGGCTGGCGCCGATACCGGCGAAGGTACTGCCGGAGTCCAGGCCGGACAGCGAAAAGAAAAAGCGAAATACCGCGAACAGGTACAGCAGGGTGATGACATCTCCGGCGGAGCCGAACGGCGAGGCGTCGGTCATCGCCGGCAACGTCATCGCCACCAGCAGCATGGTGCCGAGCAGAATGAACGGCATCAGGCGAAACACGCCGCCGCTGTGCTCGGGCGCCACTTCCTGGCGTCGCAACAGTTTGACGATGTCACGATAGTCCTGCAGCACCCCCGGCCCTTGTCGGGAGTGCATTTTGGCGCGGAGCACGCGCGACAGGCCGGACAGCAGCGGTGCCGCCGCCATCAGCAGTACGGCCTGCAACAGCGCGCACAACAGCGGGAAAATGAGTGAAACGTAAGTCATATTCCGGTCTCCTTAAACCAGAGTGACCAATAGCAGGGCCACCAACGCCGCCACTACATACAGGCAGTACACCCGGAAATCGCCGTGCTGAATCCATTGCACGGCACGGCTGATGCGCTGCACGCCGCTGACTAGCGGCATCACCACACGGTCGTCCCATACCGGTTCGGCGCGCGCCGCCGCCTGCGTAGTCTTTTCCAGTGCCTGTTGCATTGCCGGAGCCGGATCGAGGGTTTTCCGTACCCGATAGAGCGGCGCGAACATCACCCGCAGCGGCTGGGTAAAGCTGCCAGCGGAGGCCGACATGGCTTGCTCATAGCCGTAACCACAGGCCCAGGGCGTGCCTTTCTGACGGAAACCGAGGCGCGGGCCGCGCAGCAGGCTGTAGAGCATCAGCGGCAGCAGCGGCAACGCCAGCAACAGGATGAAGATCAGCGGGGTATTGAGGCGGGTCTGCTGGCTGTCACCGGGGAAAACCCCCAGCCCTTGCGCCATGGCGACCGCCGGGGTCTGTGCCAGATCGGCCGCGATGCGGGTAATAATCGGCGAAACCACGCTGGCACCGATACCGAGCAGCACGCACAGCAGCGCCAGCAATAACATGGCGACCGTCATCGGCCAGGGCACTTCACGGGCGTGGGTGGCTTTCTCGCTACGCGGCGCGCCGCAGAAACTGATGCCATACACCTTGACGAAACACATCGCCGCCAGCGCACCGGTGATCGCCAGCATCACGATGGCGATCGGTGCCGCCAGGCGTAAACCGATGCCGCCGTCATGGCTGAGGGTGAACAGCGACTGATAGGTAAACCATTCGCTGACAAAACCATTGAGTGGCGGCAGGGCGGATATCGCCATACAACCCACCAGAAACGCCAGCGCGGTACGCGGCATCAGCCGTGCCAGCCCGCCCATTTTTTCCATGTCTTTGGTGTGGACGCGGTAAATCACCGCGCCGGCGCCGAGGAACAGCAACCCTTTGAACACCGCATGGTTGAGCAGGTGATACAACCCGCCCAGCAGGCCAAGCAACGCCAGCAGCGGATGGTGGGTGGCGATGCCGATCATGCCGACGCCGACGCCCATCAAAATGATGCCGATGTTTTCTACCGTGTGGTACGCCAGCAGGCGCTTGATGTCGTGCTCAGCCAGCGCGTACAGCACGCCCAGTACCGACGATACCGCGCCGAATGCCAGCACCACCACACCCCACCAGGTTTCCGTGGCACCCAGTAAATCAATACCGACTTTGATGATGCCGAATACCCCGATCTTCACCATGACGCCCGACATCAACGCAGAGGCGTGCGACGGTGCGGCCGGGTGAGCGCGCGGTAGCCAGCCGTGCAACGGCAGCATCCCGGCTTTGGCGCCGAAACCGAAAAACGCCAGCAGGAACACCACCGAAGCCTGCGGTGCCGACAGCGAAGCATGGCGGAAATCGGCGAAGTCGAGGCTGGCGCTGTGGCGGTAGAGCAGGAAGAACGCCGCCATAATCAGTACGGAACCGGCATGGGCAATCAGGAAATAGAGCAACCCTGCGCTGACGGCTTCGTCATCCTGATCGGCGATGACCAGGAAGTAAGAACTGAGCGACATCACTTCGAACAGCACAATGAAGTAGAAGGCGTTATCCACCACCACCAGCGCCACCATGGAGGCGACAAACAGGTTCATGAAGAACCCCATCGCCCAGGCACCACGGCCACGGTACTCCTCCAGATACGCCAACGAATACAACGCGGATACCGTTACCAGCAGCGAAATCACCAGCGTCATAAAGGCGGCGAGGGTATCGAAACGCAGCGTGAGGTGGGCAAAGGCGTCAAACGGGCCGTCGAATACGGCGGTCAGCGCGCCGCCGCCCAGCAGTACCGGTGCCGCGGCCAACACTCCGGCGCAACCGCCCGCCAGCGCGCACAGTCCACTGAGACGGATCGCCAGCGATTCCCGGCGGCAGCACAGTAATGAGAGCAAAGCACCCGCCAGATACAGCGCCAGCGACAGGCCCAACCACTGTAATGGCGTGATCAATTGTAATGGTGTGATCATAGGTTTTGCTCCCTGTCAGCCCCGGCAGGGGGAAAAGGGACGTTGCCTTCCGGCCATTCCGCCGCCTGGCGGCGTTTAGCCGCGATCGCATCGTCCAGCGTGGTGTCATCTACCAGATACAGCGCGCGGGTCGGGCAAACGCGCACGCACTCCGGCCCCTGTTCGTGGAAATCGCACAGATCGCATTTCACCGCAATGCTGCGCACCCCGGCATTCCATGCCAGCATCGGATGTACCGACGGCAGACTGACGGGAACATCGGACAGCAGTGTCAACGGAATGTGTTGATCAAACGCCGTCGGTGTGGCCAGCGGTGTACTGCCGGATGGCGTAATCGCGCCAAATGGACAGGCGATGGCGCAGAGTTTGCAGCCGATACAGGTGTTTTCATCCAGCAACACGGCGTTGTCCTGATGCCTGATGGCATTGACCGGACAGACCTTGGCGCAGGGGGCGTCTTCACAGTGACGGCATAGCACCGGGGCAGTACCACCGGCGTCGCGCTCAACGGTCAGTCTCGGATGAGATTGCAACCCGGCTTGTCGGTGTACCTGCGTACAAGCCGCCATACAGGTGTTGCATCCGATACAACGTGTTGGCTCCGCAATGACGAAGCGGTTCATAGCCATACCCTCCAGGGTGATAGAAATGTTTCCTGCGCCGGAAGCATATTCCATGCCATAAGAAAAATATGGGATTAATGGTATTTAAAATCAGTATGTTATTGTTTTTGTGAGATGAGAGGATGCCCTGGGGAACATCGTCGCTCGACATTAGTGTCGATGTTTTTCGACGGATAATTACGCCGATATCGTCACCCTCGACAGAGAGGGAACGCATTATCGCCTACGGGGATTTCTCGACACTTTTGACGAACAACGCGGTTTTTCGTGTGCTGACTCTTTTTTTAGTTACAACATACTGATTGATTGTTACCGCTAAAAGCACAGACTGCGCAGGATCATGTCGGCTGGCATTAAACTTGCTTAAGCTGCGGGTAGAAACAGTGACGTTAACGAACAAGGTGGGTGTTATGTGTCTGGGAATTCCGGGGCAGGTGGTGGAATGGGCATCAACGGATCATCAACTGGCGTGGGTGGATGTGTGCGGCGTGCGGCGTGAAGTCAATGTGGCGCTGGTGCTGGAAGAAGGGCGACCTGAATTGTTGATAGGACAGTGGGTATTGGTACACGTCGGTTTTGCCATGAGCCGGCTGAACGAAGAGGAAGCGCGCGATACGCTGGATGCGTTGCGGCAGATGGAGGAAGTGGAGTCAGACGTCGGTGCTTTTCTGACGAAGTCGATTTGAAAGGCAAAAAAGAGCCATAAGACAATTATGGCTCCGACATGATGTTGATTAACTTGCCCGACATACCGATAGCAACGTTCCGTTACTGTCCCGATTAAAGTCTACCTTTGCTTCGTTTTTAGGGTGGTGGGCAATGTAATCATCATTATAAATATGTTCTATGGTGTATCCCAACTGCTTGACCAGGGATAGCAGTTCCTGTCTTTTATCCGCAAACCAGCTTGTATTCCAGGCTTCAAATGCGAACGGCGGAAAATCATTGTGCTCCAGAAAGCCAATGGCGCCCGTTAGTACCTCGGTTTCCAGTCCTTCCACGTCTATTTTCACGAAACGGGTTTTCTCTTTAAACAGAAGATCATCGAGTTTAATGACCTGCACAAAATGTGTCTCTTCCGACATGCAATTACTGGTGCCCGTCATCGTTCGATATTCATCAACCATGGAAAATGCGCCGGCATTGGTCATTTTTTGGTAGTCAGGAATCGGTATTTCAATGACGCCGTCTTCACTGCCAACAGCTTTATTGAGTGCGGTAACATTCTCCAGTCTGTTTAAGAAGATATTGCCGCATAACTGGTAATACACAATTTTTTGCGGTTCGAACGAATAAACAACACCGCCTTGTTTCTCTATTTCGCTTGCAACCGGCACGGTATAGGCGCCCAGGTTAGCACCAATATCAAAAACGACCGGGGAGTCAAATTCTGACGTAAATTCATTGGTGATTAAATATAACCATTTTTCCCATTCATCCCGAGTGGTGAGATGTTGCGTTATCAGGTCCTGACCCAGCATTAAGAAGCTTCCTTGCGATGCATTAATTAAATGAACCCTCGGTAACATAGAATCGCCTTAATTGCAGAAGAGTAGAGTGAGCGATAGCTCGCCGTGATAACGGGCAGCAAGCAGCCTGAGGTCAACGATATCGTGTTACAGCACTATCCATTGTGGTATGCAACTTCATTTTTCGCGCTATCGTCTAATAAAAAAATAATTTTTTGTATCAATAGGCAGTATGGGCAAGGTGAGGAATCAATATGACTCGCATATCTCAAAAAGTTATAAATAGTAGGTTTTTCTTATTTGTGTGGAATAAAAATACTTCGTATCAATAGTGATAATGAAACGACAGACAAGGGACAAGGGCGTGAACTTTCAACAACTGAAGATTATTCGTGAATCGGCGCGGTGCAACTATAACCTGACCGAGGTCGCCAATACGCTGTTCACCTCCCAGTCTGGCGTAAGCCGTCATATCCGTGAACTGGAAGAAGAACTGGGGATTGAGATTTTTATTCGCCGTGGTAAACGTCTGCTGGGTATGACGGAGCCGGGCAAAGAGCTGCTGGTGATGGCCGAGCGTATTCTTAACGATGCCAACCACATCCGTCGGCTGGCGAACCTGTTCAGCGACAATGATGTCGGGCAATTGGTTATCGCAACTACCCATACTCAGGCGCGTTATAGTTTGCCGGAAATCATCAAGGCGTTTCGCTCGCTTTATCCGCAGGTGCAACTGGTGCTGAATCAGGGTACGCCGGATGAAATCGTCGCGATGCTGGAATCCGGCGAAGCGGATATCGGCATCGCGACCGAGCAACTGATGAACGTCAATTCGCTGGCGGCATTTCCCTGGTATCGATGGCATCATGCCGTGTTGGTGCCGGAAGGCCACACGCTGGCGCTGGCGTCGCCGATAACGCTCGACAAACTCAGTGAGGTTCCGCTGATTACCTATCGGCAGGGCATTACCGGCCGCTCACGCATCGATCGGGCGTTTGCCGCCGCCGGTCTGACGCCGCATATTTCCATCAGCGCGCAAGACTCGGATGTGATCAAAACCTACGTTGAGCTGGGGCTCGGGGTCGGTATCGTTGCTGATATGTCGTTTGACGCCGTGCGCGACCCCGGTCTGGTTCGGCTGGATGCCGGCCACCTGTTTGACGACAACACGGTCTGGCTGGGCCTCAAACGCGGGCAGTTACAGCGCAACTATATCTGGAAGTTTATTCAATTGTGCAACCCGGAACTCAGTCAGGACGACATCAAGAGCCGGGTGTTCGCCGATGAAAATGAACCGGTGATCGATTATCAGATTTAAGCGTTGATTTTACAGTCTGAAGCCGGGGAATCGGCAGTATTTTGCCGTTGTCGGTATTGACTGGATTTCGCGTATTCAGCAGGTCGTCGATGGCCGGAATACGGTGATGAAACGCATAATTATGAAAAGTACCCCGAACGTAGCGCTTGATCTCAGGGGTGGGGGATAGTAGGATGCCGCGGCATAACAACAAGTTATGCCTTTTTTATTTTCTTTTGCGATACAATTTTCTTTTGCGATACAAATAGTTGCGCATTTAAAGTGAATAACTATTTGATTACGCATTCTGTTTTGGTGAGTCACGTGTTTGCCTGTGAGTCACGATTTGTGCAAAAAATAACCTTCTAACCTCCCCCTTCATCTGTAGCAGTTCAGCATTCGCTGGAATGTCCGGTGGCAGTGGTTTAGCCATCGGCAAGTAGTCGCAGGGAGCACAGACAATGGATTCGTATCATGAAAAAACAGAAAGTTAGCCTTGCCTGGCAAATTCTCATCGCGTTGATCATCGGTATTGCCGTCGGCGCCTGGCTGCATGAAAACCCAGCCAATAAACAGTGGATGATCGTTAATGTGCTGAGCCCGGCCGGGGATATTTTTATCCGGTTGATCAAGATGATTGTGGTGCCGATCGTCATCACCACGCTGGTGGTTGGCATCGCCGGTATCGGCGACGCCAAAAAGCTCGGGCGTATCGGTTTCAAAACCATCGTTTATTTTGAAATCATCACCACGCTGGCGATCGTCATCGGGATTACGCTGGCCAATGTGTTTCAGCCGGGGCACGGCATCGATATGTCGATGTTGACCCGGGTCGACATTTCCCAGTATGAGAAAACCACCGAACAGGTACAAAGCGGTTCGCACAGTTTGGTCAGTACCATATTGTCGTTGATTCCGCCTAATATTTTTGCCGCGCTGGCAAAAGGCGAAATGCTGCCGGTGATCTTCTTCTCGGTATTGTTTGGCCTTGGTTTGTCATCGCTGCCGCGCGAACAGCGTGATCCGCTGCTGAATGTGTTCCGCAGTGCGTCCGAAACTATGTTCCGCGTGACCAACATGATCATGCGTTATGCGCCGGTCGGGGTTTTTGCGCTGATTTCCGTGACCGTCGCCAATTTCGGTTTCGCTTCGTTATGGCCGCTCGCCAAACTGGTGATCCTGGTGTATGCCGCGATTCTGTTCTTTGCACTGGTGGTGCTGGGGGCGGTAGCGCGTCTGTGCCGGTTACGGATTATGACGCTGATCCGCATTCTGAAAGATGAGCTGATTCTGGCCTATTCCACGGCCAGTTCCGAAACGGTGTTGCCACGCATTATCCAAAAGATGGAAGCGTATGGCGCACCGAAAGCAATCACCAGTTTTGTGGTGCCGACCGGTTATTCGTTCAATCTTGACGGTTCTACGCTGTATCAAAGTATCGCCGCCATTTTCATCGCTCAGTTGTACGGTATCGACCTGAGCCTGTGGCAGGAACTGATGCTGGTGTTGACGCTGATGATCACGTCCAAAGGGATTGCCGGTGTGCCGGGCGTCTCCTTTGTGGTGCTGCTGGCGACGCTGGGCAGCGTCGGTATTCCGCTGGAAGGACTGGCATTTATCGCCGGGGTCGATCGTATTATGGATATGGCGCGCACCGCACTTAATGTGGTCGGCAATGCGCTGGCGGTACTGGTGATCGCCAAGTGGGAAGGGCAGTTCGACGAAGAAAAAGCACGCGCCTACGAACTGGAACGTGCGACGTTGGCGGTTCGCCCCGCCAGTCAGGAGTAATTTCTGCACTGTGACTTCAAGCAACCGGGCTTCGGCCCGGTTTTTTTATCCCCTCAGTTTATCCTGCAATTTGAATGATTTAGGGTATATACCCGTCATACTTCAAGTTGCAGGTGTGTTGGCTGCGTTCGTTCACCCGAATCACTTACCTGAGTAAGTTCATCGGGATTCTCTCTCTTGCCGCCTTCCTGCAACTCGAATTATTTGGTGTATAGTCATCCCTGATTCGGTAATTCGTTCAGGAGTTGTCCCATGAAAATAGCACTGGTAGGGTCGGGTAAAATTGTTTTGTCTTGTCTTGAAGCGCTGGTCACGATAGCCGGGATTGAGCTTTCAGCGTTATGTGTTCGTCAGGGAAGCCGGCAAAAAGGTGAAGAATTAAAAAATAAATATCATATCCAGTCGCTTTATACTGATTACGACGCCTTGTTACAGGATGACAACATCGATTTTGTCTACCTCGGCATACCTAATCATCTGCACTTTTCCTATGCGCATAAAGCCCTTTGCGCCGGTAAACATGTTATCTGTGAAAAGCCGTTTACCTCCAATCTGGCGCAATTGCGGGAACTGGTCTCGCTGGCAAAATCCAATAATCGTTATCTTTTTGAGGCGATTACTGCCATCCATACTCCGGGGTTTCAGTATCTGAAAGGCAAAGCGGCTGAGATTGGCGATATTAAAATGATACAGGCGAATTACTCGCAGTATTCCAGCCGCTATGATGATTACGTCAATGGCATCGTGCACCCGGCATTTGACCCGTCCATGTCGGGCGGTGCGCTATACGACATCAATTTATATAACATTTATCATGTCTGTGCGTTATTCGGCGCGCCACAGAGTCTGCATTATAGCTGCAATAAAGGGCCCAACGGGATTGATACCTCCGGCGTGCTGGTAATGAATTATGGGGCGTTTATTGCCGTCTGTATAGGGGCTAAGGACTCGGCCAGCCCGAGCTATTTTACTATTCAGGGAACCGCCGGTTACGTAAAAATTAATGACTTGCCGGGGGTGTGTAAGCATATCGAATGTTCGCAACAAGGGGCTCTTGCTCGATTTGACGACTCGGCGAATAGCAGCCATATGGTGTATGAATTTGAGGTTTTCAGAGATATTTTTAACGCTCAGGATAGCGCCCGGTGTTATGAATTACTGGATACCGCCTTGGTCGTCGCCGATGTTCTCGAACAAGCCAGAGCCTGTTGCGGCATTGAGTTTCCTCTGATACCGCAATAACCCCACCGGCTGGCTTAGCAACCGCGCAGTCGCTATCGACAGTGCCGACGTGCCGGCCCGGCGCAGTGTTGCATGATGACGTCAGTATGCGGATTGGTAGCGAAAAACCGCCCGACGGCTGGGGCCGAACGAGCGGTTGAAGGGAGAAACGTGTGCTGCGCCGACGTACTCCAGCGCAGCGGGATAACTCAGTAATACCCGTACATGGCGGCGAACACCCAGCCGAATACGCAGGAGGTGCTGACGCCAATCAGGCCCGGCAGGATGAAACTGTGGTTAATCACAAACCGGCCGATGTGGGTAGTACCGGAGCGGTCAAACTGGATGGCAGCCAGATCGCTGGGGTAAGTCGGCAAAATGTAGTAACCGTAGCAGGCCGGCGCCGACGCCACGATGTACGCCGGGTCAACGCCAATCGCCAGGGCGACCGGTACGATAGCAGCCAGTGCGGCGGCCTGTGAGTTGACGAACTTGGACACCAGCAGCAGGACCAGCGCATACGCCCACGGGTAATCTTTCACCAGCGTGCCCAGCGTTTCCTTGATTTCCGCCAGGTGTGCGCCGAACATGGTTTCCGCCATCCAGGCGATACCGTACACCGCGACAATTGCGATCATCCCAGACCGGAACACTTCGTTTTTCGAAATCGACCCTGGATTGGTTTTGGTGGCGATAATGATGATGGCGCCGGATAACAGCATGAACATCTGAATCACCAACACCATCGACAGCGGTTTGCCGCCGAAGGTTGGGCGCAGGCTTTCTACCGCCCCCAGCAGCGCTACCGCGGCGATGGTGGCCAGGAAGATCCACATAGCGACCCAGTTGCTGCGCGGCAGTTTGCGGTCCAGCAGGGTGGCGGTGTCGCCGTAGACGTACTCACGGTTCTCCGGTACGGAAATGAATTTCTGGAAATCCGGGTCTTTATCCAGATCTTTACCCCTGAACCAACTGAAAATCCCGATGGCCAGAATACCCAGCAGGGTAGAAGGAATCGTGATGGCCAGTAAGTCCAGAAACTCGAGGTGCTTACCGTGGAAGGTAAACTTGCCGAGCATGGCGACCAACGACACCACCGCTACCGATACCGGGCTGGCGATAATCCCCATCTGCGCGCCGATCGAGCTGGCGGCCATCGGCCGTTCCGGGCGGATGTTATTCTTGATGGCGACGTCATAAATAATCGGCAGGATGGTATACACCACATGGCCGGTGCCGCACAGCATGGTCAATATGCAGGTGACGAAGGGCGCAATAATCGACACATATTTCGGGTTACGCCGCAGCATTTTTTCCGCGACCTGCAGCATGACATCAAGGCCGCCGGAGGCTTGCAACGTAGCAGACGCAGCCACCACGGAGATGATGACCAGCATCACATCCACCGGTGGTTTCCCAGGTTCCAGCTTGAAAATGAAAACCAGAATGACGAGCCCGATACCCCCTAATAATCCGAGCGCGATACCGCCTTTTCGCGCACCGTAAAACAGGCAGATCAGGACTATGACAAGTTGAATGATAAAGTCCATAGATTCCCCATTACTCAGCATGACGAGTTAATTAATTGAGATTGGATTACTGTCGTCACCGGTACTATAGGGATTATTCCATCTATTTTTTCTTGATCTAAGTCTATTATTTCAATTGTTTCTCTTTTTTGGAGTGAATTAAATGACGTCAAAATGAGGGTGAAAAACGTCTGGTTTTTTTAGTTTATTAATCATAAGATTAATTTTATAACAATTAAGAAAGATGAGTTTCCGGGAATTTGTTTAATTCCTTTGGTTGTTGCTTTTTTTTGTTTGGGTAAGTGTTTTTATTTTGTTGTGGTGTTGTTTTTTAAAAGTTTGTTTTTCGCCTTATTTTGGTGAGTATTGAAAATTAATATTTTATATACATTTTATTTGATTTATTACTGCATTGATTTTTAACGTTTTTTTTGTTTTCATGTGCGCGAATTCATTATATTTATTTAATGTCAATTGTGTTTGGTGATGTCGGGAATAAATGATAATAATTTACAGGTTTCCTGCGTGCGCTATTTTATAAATCTATCGGTGATGTCACATTATTTTGCTTGTGAGAAAATAAATATAGCGCGTTATGATTACGGGCTTTCTGGTTATTAAAATATACCCAAAATAATTCGAGTTGCAGGACAACACGCATTGCGTGTTGAACAACGCAACGCGTTGGCCCGTCAGGGCAAGGCTCATTAGAGCCTTGTCACGCGGCAAGAGAGAGACAAATTCGTCGGGAACGAATTTGACCAGCCAAAGGCCGGCCTCTGGTGAGAGACAGGATGTCTCTCATTTCATCCCGATGAGCTTACTCAGGTAAGTGATTCGGGTGAACGACAAATCTGCCGGGAGCAGATTTGAACGCTGCTTGCAGCGGCCCGAAGGGCGAGGCCCATTGATGGGCCGAGTCACGCAGCCAACGCACCGGCAACTTGAAGTATGACGGGTATAAAACGGCAATAAAAACCTATTGAGGTAAGCGCTAAAACTCCCTGTCTGGAAAACTCATGTACTTATGGGCGCCCGATATAACGCCCGTAGACTCTGGTTATCTCTGCATTATGTGAGCGGCATCATTCCCCGCCGGCTCTCCTTTACGCATGGCTCGGCTACGCTTGAGAGACAGCGAATACCGTTTTTATCGGTGAGCGGTTACAGAAGATGGCAGGCATTTTGCTAGATGAGCGTTATAGGGGACGTCCACAGCTATCGCTTCAGGGGAGCAGGGTATGCACGACAATTTGTTGATTGACATGTTGATTGATGGAAAGCGGGTGCCGGGTAACGGCGCGCCTTACCGGGTGTATAACCCGGCGACGGGGGACGTCATCACCATGATAGCGCAGGCGGACCTGACGCAGGTGGATGCCGCCGTCATGGCGGCGGATGCGGCGTTTGCTCACTGGGGGCAGACCACACCGAAAACACGTGCCACGCTACTGTTGAAGCTGGCGGACCTGATTGAGCAGCACAGTGAAACCTTGGCGTCTCTGGAGTCGTTGAACTGCGGTAAACCCTATCATGCGGCGTTGAATGACGAGATCCCGGCGGTGGCGGACGTCTTTCGCTTCTTTGCCGGCGCAGCCCGCTGCCTGAACGGTTCAGCGGCAGGCGAGTATCTGGAAGGCCATACCTCGATGATCCGGCGTGATCCGGTGGGCGTCGTCGCCTCGATAGCCCCCTGGAATTACCCGCTGATGATGGCGGCATGGAAGCTGGCTCCGGCGCTGGCGGCGGGTAACTGCGTGGTGTTAAAACCGGCGGAGCAGACACCGCTGACAACGCTGTATCTGGCCAGCCTGCTGGCTGATTTATTCCCGCCGGGCGTGGTTAATATCCTGTTCGGGCAGGGACGGGAAATCGGCGACGCACTGACCGGCCACGAACGGGTGCGGATGGTGTCGCTGACCGGCTCGATTGCCACCGGTTCGCACATCATCGGCAATGCGGCGGCCAGCGTGAAACGCACTCACATGGAGCTGGGCGGCAAGGCGCCGGTGATCGTGTTTGATGACGCCGACCTGGAGCAAGTGGTGGATGGTATCCGCAGTTTCGGTTTCTACAACGCCGGGCAGGATTGCACCGCAGCCTGCCGTTTGTACGTACAACGCCCGGTTTATGACCAACTGGTGGAAAAGCTCGGTAAGGCGGTTGCTTCGCTCAAAATCGGCACGCCCGACGACCCGACTACGGAGCTGGGGCCGTTGATCACGGCGGAGCAACTGGAACGGGTGGCCGGTTTTGTCGAACGGGCCTGCGCACAATCGCATATCCGGTTGATTACCGGTGGGGAGCGGATGCCCGGCGGCGGCTACTATTTTCAACCCACCGTGCTGGCGGATGCCCGGCAGGAAGATGAAATCGTCCAGCGGGAGGTGTTTGGACCGGTCATCTCTATCACACCGTTTGATGATGAGGCGCAGGTGGTGGCGTGGGCCAACGACTCACGCTACGGGCTGGCCTCTTCGGTATGGACGCGAGATATCGGCCGTGCGCATCGCGTCGCCGCCTGTCTGGAATACGGCTGCACCTGGGTCAACACTCACTTTATGTTGGTCAGCGAGATGCCGCACGGCGGCCAAAAATTGTCTGGCTACGGCAAAGACATGTCGGTCTACGGTCTGGAAGACTACACCGTAGTACGGCATATCATGATCCGTCACTGAGTCGTAAAGATAAGCCAGGGTGGTGAAAAACTGCCCGATAGTAGGGCGAGCTGCACAGTAACGGTGCGTTCGCCTTGTTTTTTGGGTGTTTTTTACTCTTTATTGGGGTTTCAATAGCACTATATCGCGGAAGATAAACAAAATTGTTTATAGATTGTTTCAAAAATAAACAGTGACAGACGAAAATCGTGATTTTTCGATAGGGTAGGCGGAGTGGTGCGTTATATGCATTACTTAAATTGGTATCACGTGATACCTCACTCCCAAGGAGCACATTTTGTCCAGTCCACTGCCACCTTTCAACCCGCTAGAGTGTTCTCAGCAGGCCCTTAACTGGATTATGAGCGATGACCTGTCCGCCGATGCGATGGCAACGCTCAATCGTGAAACCCTTAATGCCTTTCGTGAATACGTCAATCCCGGTTTTCTGGAGTACAGAAAATCCGTCACCTCCGGTGGCAGCTACGGCGCGGTAGAGTGGCGCGCCAGCGGCCCGAATACGTTGCTCGATACACAGGGCAATGAGTACCTCGACTGTCTTGGCGGTTACGGTATTTTCAACGTCGGTCACCGTAATCCTACGGTGGTGGCGGCGGTAGAGAAACAGTTGTCCAAACAGCCATTGCACAGCCAGGAGTTGCTGGACCCGCTGCGTGCCATGCTGGCGAAAACGCTGGCGGCTATCACGCCTGGTACGCTGAAGTACAGCTTCTTTAGCAACAGCGGCACCGAGTCGGTGGAAGCGGCAATCAAGCTGGCGAAAGCGTATCAGTCGCCGCGTGGTAAGTTTAGTTTCATCGCGACTCACGGCGCATTCCACGGTAAGTCGTTGGGGGCGTTGTCCGCCACCGCCAAGCCGGTGTTCCGTCGCCCGTTCATGCCATTATTGCCGGATTTTCACCACGTGGCCTTCGGCGATATTCAGGCCATGCGGCAGAAAGTCGAGCAGTGTCGGCGCAACGGCGAAGGCATCGCGGCGGTGATTCTGGAGCCGATTCAGGGCGAAGGTGGCGTCATTGTGCCGCCGGAATCCTATCTGCCTGCGGTGCGCGCGTTGTGTGATGAGATAGGCGCGTTGCTGATTCTGGATGAGGTTCAGACCGGCATGGGCCGCACCGGCAAGATGTTTGCCTGCGAGCACTATGGCGTGCAGCCGGATATCTTGTGTCTGGCCAAGGCGCTTGGCGGCGGCGTAATGCCGATTGGCGCGACGGTCGCGACAGAAGAGGTGTTCTCGGTGCTGTTCGACAACCCGTTCCTGCATACCACCACCTTTGGCGGCAACCCGCTGGCCTGTGCGGCGGCGCTGGCCACCATCAACGTACTGCTGCGCGATAATCTGGCGGAGCAGGCGGCGTGTCAGGGCGCATTCTTGCTGGACGGGCTGAAACGGCTGGCGGCTGCGTATCCGGACCTAATCATGGAAGCACGCGGCAAAGGGCTGTTGCAGGCGATTGAATTCAGGGAAAACGCGATTGGCTATGCCTTTGCCAGCGAGCTGTTCCAGCGCCGCGTGCTGGTGGCAGGCACGTTGAACAACGCTAAGTCCATTCGCATCGAACCACCGTTGACCATTACCCAGGAGCAATGTCAGCACGTGCTGCAAGAAGCGGAACGGGCGCTGGCGAGGCTACGGGCAATCGGGGTGGATGACACCAAACCTAAACCTGTTAATAAGGAACTTGCACTTCAGTGAACACCCACCCAGCAGCGTTCAGCCCGGTGCTGAGCCGATACATAAAGCCAGTCTGTTTCGTCGACTGGCTTTTTTTTGGGTAAACAGTCGGTATCGAAGAGAAATTAAAAATCATATTCGCTAAGTTTGTCTTCTATTACCTGATTTCCTTTGTACTTATTTCTGAGTTCCTTTTGTTGCTTTTTCGCCGGTTTACAATATTTATCCACTTCTCGCTCAATTTCACGCTGGCGTGATTTAGGTAGTGTGCCGTCCCACTCTCCGGAGAAATACTGGCATTCCTCCGCGTTATCTAAAAAGCGTTGTACGTCGTCGGGAAGTTTTACGTCATCAGGAAAATGAACGGTATTCGCTAACGTAACCTGCCACGGTAACAGGAAAAATAGGAGGATAATTGTTGGTTTTGTTTTGTTGATGCTTTGCATTTTATTCGCCTGAATTGGGTCAATTAAATAGAACTGTTGCAAACCGAAATGCCAAACGCGATTCTATGGTATCAACCACTGCCGCAATGGTGTAATCATAAGCGTGGCAATCACATGGTATTTACCATGAACAAGGTTTCATCATAAAGTAGTAGGGTGATGTTCTTTGAACTGGGGATTGATGTGATTAGTTTTTTTGCTAAATTTCTGATGGAGTTCGCCCGTGATATCTTATGGAGAGTGGTCCCGGTTATCCTGATTGTAATGTGCTCTGTTATCACACTGGAGTTTTTTCCAGATATTTGGGGGAGATTAACGTTAGGGTTCACAGCAGTAGTTTTGGTCTGCATTTGGTATAGAAATAACAGTGGTATCGTTATGCTACTGGTTTTTTTAATAAGAATTTTCATCTCACAAATTATGTGCGGAATGATCACTTTTTTATGTGATTATGCAATTGATTCATATTTCAAAGAGTAATCATGATGTTGCGTAATTTTTTAAACATGACTTGCTAACAGGATTAGAGGGTAAAAAAACATTTACGGCTTTCCTTGAGGAATAAGCCGGATTCGCGAGGTGTATTGTCCCAGACCTGATCTACTGTGTTCTGTGTTAGAACACGATTAAATCTGATAGTCGGCTAAGAGCGAAAAACGGGCTTACAGACAATGGAATGTATAAAAATAATGTTACATCAATTAACAGGAAGCTAGCTTTAAGGACTTTAAGCTTTAACATTTTCTGCACTCTAAATATTTTATTGAAAAAGTATTGATAATAATACGTTTTTTTTATATCGTACATATATAGGTTTGTTGATGATGTAAGCGTGAATATGATGATTTATGTCATTTTCCTCAATAACTATAAAGCTGATTGAGCGTCATAACTGATAAGAGAATTATACGAAAACACTCTCATGCAAATTTCGACAAAGTGAGATTCAAATGGATGTTATTAATAATTACCGTAAGCTTTTAGATAGTTCAAAAATTGTTTTCGATGCTATGATAGCAGAAAGCGGATCTGAATATCTAATTTCTTCACATAATTATTTGCTTGATTATGATAAATTCAAAATGGCTATCTCTAATCGCCCTGAAGTCGCTGTCCTAGATTTAGCTGTAAAAGAATATCAATTTTCTCTCTTTGCCTTAGCCGCTGGTCAATATAGACATGCTTTTGGTGGTCTCAGACTTTTCTTTGAGCTTATGCTCTCTACTGTGCAGTTTTCAGCTCATGAAATAGATTTTCGGATGTGGAGTAAAGATGAGAAAGATATTAATTGGAGTTCAATAATAAGCTCTGAAAATGGTGTGTTTTCTAAAAGTTTCATTCGTGCTTTTAACCCCGATTTTTTAGAAAATGGTAGGCAATATTTAGCAATAGCGGAAAAAGTATATAGAGAGTGCTCTGAATTTGTTCACGGAAACGCTACTACACATAAAACACTCCCCTTAGATTTAAAATTTCACAAAGAAATATTTAATTTATGGCATGAAAAATCCACTACCATGCGCTTAGTAATAATTTTCGCATTATCAGCTAGATATTTAAACTATATTGGTGTAGAGGGAATGAATACGATAGAGCCAGTTGTAATAGATACACTCGGGAATTTAAAGTCTGTCCAAGAAATTTTTTCTAAACCTCTAAAGGCTGAATAATTATGACTGATTTTTTCTTTCGCACTGAAGACATTAGACCCGATGAAGTCCTTGACTATTTCGTCGAAACATCGAAAGATCGGCAAGTTGTTGATGCATTAAAAAATAGAAACCCTGTTGTGCTGGTAGGAAGTAGGGGTGTTGGTAAGTCTTTTTTATTACGCGTTGCCCAAAAAGAATTGATGGACAGTTTTGAAACAAATCGTGTTTTCCCCGTTTATATAAGTTTTGTTAGAAGCTCGCTACTTCACTCATCTGATCCAGAACAATTTAAAAATTGGATGTTAGCAAGAATCTGCGCTGCAATTATAAGAAGCCTTACGAAAAGTGGATTACTGGGTTGTGTTCCTAAAAGTATTGGTTTACTTGCAGGAGGTACAGTTACAACCAACATAAAACACACAAAAGTAGAAGAGATTGCTAATTCTTATGAAACTTCCTGGAAATCACCTCAAACACCGGTAAGCACAAAAGGACTTCCTAGTATCGATGATTTCAAAGATGCTTTAGTAGATTTAAGCGAAGAATTAAATATCCACCGCTTTGCCCTTCTTTTTGATGAAGCGGCACATATATTCTTACCCGAACAACAACGACAGTTTTTTACGATGTTTAGAGATTTGCGATCGCATTGCTTGACGTGCAATGCCGCAGTCTATCCCGGAGTTACAACATATGGTGAAACGTTTCAACCAGTACATGATGCAACTATGCTAACCATTGATCGGGACATTTTGTCTGATGGCTATGTAGAAAACATGAGGGAAATTGTACAAAAACAATCCGATAGCAGTATTTTAGCTAACATAGCTCAACATGGGAAAAATTTTGCCACGTTAGCATATGCTTCCACAGGCAATCCAAGACTATTATTAAAAACAATTGCAAAATGCCCCAAAATTAGTGCTTCACAGGTAAATGAAACCATTCGTGAGTTTTATAGAACCGACATATGGGCTGAACATTCGATGCTTTCTGATAAATATTTGGGGCACAGACCAATAATAGATTGGGGGCGAGAGTTTATAGAAAGTAGAGTTATACCAGACATTAAATCTAAAAACGATCAATATCTATCCTCTGAAAAATCCACTTCTGCTTTTTTTTGGATTCACAGAGATGCTCCGGAGCAGATTAAAGAGGCGTTGAGAGTTCTTGCTTATACGGGGATTGTGATTGAAAATGCAACAGGAATTAAGGCCACTCGTGCAGAGATAGGGACGCGTTATATCGTTAATCTTGGGTGCATTTTTGCTCTTGAATCGTCCCCGACTAATTCGGCATTCGAAATAACTAAGGGGCTCACACCAAAAAGAATGACTGAGTTTGGTTCAAATCATCCATCATTCAAATTATTAACTGACCAAGAACAACTTATAACTGATGAAAGCATGACTTTAGCGCTCAATACACAGCTAAGTAAACCTTCATCAGTGTTAGATCTAACTCCTTGGCAATTAGAAAAATTGACAGGGCTTGGTCTAAAAACTGTACGTGAAGTGCTAGATGCGTCGGAGGAAAAACTTAAGGAAGCTAATTATGTAGGGGATGTTAGAGCACGTCGGATGCGTAATGCAGCAATTGCTGCTGTGCTGGAATACTTATCTGGCTAATGTGAATTTTTATCAGTTAATGCTACTTGGTAGAAGGTATCTACATTTCACATCTTCTACCAATTAAGTATTTAATAAAAATTATTGATATGCAGAAGGTAAGCAATCTTGATAATTGAGTAAAAATCCTATTTTAAAACTAAGCCCGTAATTTGATAAAAATGTCCGCTCCTGCCACAAAGCCACCCACCAGATTAAACACAGTCCTAAACCACAACATATCAGCTCAAATCTGAGCGAATAAACGTTCCTCATTCACCACTCGTCTTTCTATTAATAAATCAACCTGCCGCACCACCTGTCCTTTTTCCTTCACCATATCGTCATCCGCGCTTCGCCAGCCTGTCACACAGTGTTGTCAACATAACCCCCAATTTCCCTGACTGAGACGTCAGCTACGCCGATAGTGGGTTGCATTCCGGCTCGGTGTCGGGGTTAAGCAAAATCCGTATGCCAGTCGGGATACGGAGTCGAACCCTGCAAGCAGGAGTTTTTTATGGATAGGTTATCTAGACATCCTACCACTGTGTATCAGGCTATTGCCGACCGGCTGGAAGAGGAGCTGCGTACGGTCTATCGCTGCGGCGATTATTTGCCGTCCGAACAGCAACTGGCGGCGCGTTACGACGTCAACCGCCATACGCTGCGCCGGGCGGTGGACGAGCTGGTCAATAAAGGGCTGGTGCAGCGTCGGCATGGTGTCGGCATTCTGGTGCTGATGCGCCCTTATGACTATCCGCTACATGCGCAAACTCGTTTTAGCCAGAACCTGCTGGAGCAGGGCAGCCACCCCACCAGTGAGCGGCTGCTGGCGGTGTTGCGCCCGGCCAATGCGTCAGTGGCGGCGGCGCTGGGGCGGGACGAGGGTGATGAGGTGATTCACCTGCGTACATTGCGCCGCGTCAACGGCGTGCCGGTATCGTTGATCGACCACTATCTGCCGGAGCTTGGCTGGTGGCCCGCACTGCAACGATTCACCAGTGGGTCGTTGCACGATTTTCTGGCTCAGGAATTACAACAATCGCTGACGCGGCGTCAAACCCGCATCAGTGCCCGTGCATCGCAGGCGAAAGAAGCGCAGTTGCTGGAAGTGGCGCCGCAAACCCCGTTGATGTGCATCCGCACGCTCAATGTTTCTGACGGCAGCGGCCGGGTGGCGGAGTACTCCGTCAGCCTGGCGCGCGCCGACATGATCGAACTGACCATGGAGCACTGAATGACCACCCAAACCACAAGGCAGCGTTGGCTGTCGGTACTGGCGCACAGCGATGCGGAGCAACTGCGGCGTCACTGGCTGGCGCTGGGGTTACAGCCCGCCTGGCAGTCGCTGCGCGCACCGGAAATCGGTCTGGCTCGCTTGCAGGCGCGGATGGGCGCGACCGGTAATCGTTTCGTGCTGGGGGATGTCACCGTCACCCGCGCCGTTGTCCGGCTGGATGACGGTACGTGCGGTTACAGCTACGTCACCGGGCGTAACAAGCCCCATGCCGAACTGTGCGCATTGATCGACGCGTTACTGCAACAGCAGGGCACGGAGAGCGCGCTCTATCAACAGCTGATCGTGCCGCTGGCCGCGACCCATGACGAGTTGCGTCAGCAACGGGCGCGGGAAGTAGCCAGCAGCAAAGTCGACTTCTTTACGTTGGTGCGAGGAGATAACGCATGACGTTACTGGCCGGATTTTCCCATCCGTGGCGCGATGCGCAGTACGCCTTTCGCCGCATTTTGAAAGCCATGAGCGAACCGGGCGTGGTGGTATCGCTGGACCATGACAACGGCTGGGAGGGGTTATCGTCTTCCGCCACCGCCGTGGTCTTGACGCTGATGGACCGCGAAACACCGCTGTGGCTGGACCCGGCGCTGTCGCAAGCCGCGTTGCTGGACAACCTGCGCTTTCACACCGGGGTGAAACTGGTCGAGCGCGAAGCGGCGGCGTTCGCGCTGTTGCCGATCAGCCGGGAATTGTCGCTGGATGGTTTTGCCGCCGGCGATGAGATGGCGCCGGAAAACAGTACCACGCTGGTACTGGAACTGCCCGCACTGGGCGGCGGCCGCGCATTACGCCTGACGGGGCCGGGCATTGCCGAAGCGCGCATGATTGCGCCGCAGTTGCCCGCCAGCGTACTGGATTATCTGGAACAGCGCCCGCACCCGTTTCCCGCCGGGTTGGATTTTCTGTTTACCTGCGGCAATGCGCTGATGGCGCTGCCGCGTACCACGCATGTGGAGGTGTGCTGATGTATGTCGCGGTGAAAGGGGGTGAGAAAGCCATTGAGGCCGCCCATCAGTTACAGGCGAATTTGCGGCGCGGCGATACCCTACTGGCCGAAGTGCAGACGGCGCAGATTGAACAGCAATTGGGGCTGGCGGTAGACCGGGTGATGACCGAAGGCGGCATTTACGACCGGGAACTGGCGGCGCTGGCGATCAAACAGGCGAGCGGCGATCTGGTCGAGGCGATCTTTTTGCTGCGCGCTTATCGCACCACGCTGCCCCGGCTGGCGGACAGCCTGCCGTTGGATACCGGGCGGATGCAACTGGAGCGGCGTATCTCGGCGGTCTACAAAGACTTACCCGGCGGGCAGGTGCTCGGGCCCACCTATGACTATACCCACCGGCTGCTGGATTTTACGCTGCTGGCGGAAGGTGAAACACCACGTGCGCCCAAGGCTGAGGAACCGCTGGCGGAACACTGCCCGCATATGTTCGCCATGATGACGGCGGAGGGGCTGGCGGCGGTCGAGCAGGATGACGGCGACGAACCGCTGGATATCACGCGCGATCCACCGGCGTATCCGATGCCGCGCAGCGCCCGGTTGCAGCAGCTGGCGCGCGGCGACGAAGGCTTTCTGCTGGCGTTGGGCTACTCCACCCAGCGGGGTTATGGCCGCAACCATCCGTTCGCCGGCGAGATCCGTACCGGTTACGTCACGGTGGAAATCGAGCCGGAAGAGCTGGGGTTTGCGCTGGAGATCGGCGACATCCTGTTGACCGAATGCGAAATGGTCAACGGTTTTACCGTACCGGAGGCGGAGCCGCCGCACTTTACCCGCGGCTATGGGCTGGTGTTTGGCCGTGCCGAGCGCAAGGCGATGGCGATGGCGCTGGTAGACCGGGCGTTACAAGCACCGGCTTATCAGGAGCCGGTCAACAGCCCGGCGCAGGACGAAGAGTTTGTGCTGTCGCACGCGGACAACGTGGAGGCGGCCGGTTTCGTCTCTCACCTTAAATTACCGCATTACGTCGACTTTCAGGCCGAGCTGGCGCTGCTGCGCCAGTTACGCCAGTCACCGCAGGAGGAGCGCGATGAACACGCTGAGCGGATATAACCCCGGTTATCTGGACGAACAGAGTAAACGCACGATTCGGCGCGCCATCCTCAAAGCGGTGGCGATCCCCGGTTATCAGGTGCCGTTTGGCGGGCGGGAGATGCCGATGCCCTACGGCTGGGGCACCGGCGGCATCCAGCTCACCGCCAGCCTGATCGGCGATGACGATGTGCTGAAAGTCATCGATCAGGGGGCTGACGACACCACCAACGCGGTGTCGATCCGCCGCTTCTTTCAGCGGGTCAGCGGCGCGGCCACCACGGAACGCACGGTGGAGGCGACACTGATTCAGACCCGCCACCGCATCCCGGAAACGCCGCTGCGTGAAGATCAGATCCTGATTTATCAGGTGCCGATCCCCGAACCGCTGCGTTTTATCGAACCACGTGAAACCGAAACACGCAAAATGCACGCGCTGGAGGAGTACGGCATCATGCAGGTGAAACTGTATGAAGACATCGCCCGCTTCGGCCATATCGCCACCACCTACGCGTACCCGGTGAAAGTAAACGGTCGCTACATTATGGACCCGTCGCCGATCCCGAAATTCGACAACCCGAAAATGCACCAGATGCCGGCGCTGCAACTGTTCGGCGCCGGGCGTGAGAAGCGCATTTACGCGCTACCGCCTTATACCAAGGTGGAAAGCCTCGATTTTGACGACCACCCGTTCAGCGTTCAGCGCTGGGATCAGCCCTGCGCGCTGTGCGGTTCGCACGACAGCTACCTCGACGAGGTGGTGATGGACGATCAGGGCACCCGACTGTACGTCTGTTCCGATACCGATTATTGCCGTGAGCGTCAGGAGGCCGGGCACCATGAACCACATTGATCAAGCCGACGTGGATCAGAGCATCGTGCCGGGCACCCCCACCGGCGGTGACGATGAAACACCGCTATTGCAGGTGCGCAATCTGACCCACCTGTACGCGCCCGGCAAGGGCTTCAGCGAGGTGTCGTTCGATCTCTATCCCGGTGAAGTGCTGGGGATCGTCGGCGAGTCCGGCTCCGGTAAAACCACACTGCTGAAGGCGATTTCCGCCCGGCTGACGCCGCAGGCCGGGCAGATTGATTATCAGGGGTGCGCGCTGTACGCCATGAGCGAAAGCGATCGCCGCCGCCTGCTGCGCACCGAATGGGGCGTAGTACACCAGCATCCGCTGGACGGGCTACGCCCCCGCGTATCGGCGGGCGGTAACATCGGCGAACGGCTGATGGCGGTCGGTGGGCGTCACTACGGCGATATTCGCCGTCAGGCCGGGCAGTGGCTGCAGGATGTGGAGATCCCGCTGTCGCGGCTCGACGACCTGCCGACCACCTTTTCCGGCGGGATGCAGCAACGGTTGCAGATCGCCCGCAATCTGGTCACCCATCCGAAGCTGGTGTTCATGGATGAACCGACCGGCGGGTTGGATGTGTCGGTACAGGCGCGGTTGCTGGATCTGCTGCGCACGCTGGTGCGCGACCTCGGTCTGGCGGTGGTGATCGTGACCCATGACCTCGGCGTGGCGCGCTTGCTGGCGCACCGGCTGCTGGTGATGCGCGAAGGCCGGGTGGTGGAAAGCGGCCTGACCGACCGGGTGTTGGATGATCCCCATCATCCTTATACCCAACTGCTGGTGTCGTCGGTGTTGGGATAAGCGCGACCGGCGATGAGGTGAACTATGACAACCGAAGGCACATCCATGACCATTCTGCGGGTGGAAAATCTGAGTAAAACCTTTGTTCTGCATAACCAGCACGCCGCCCGGCTGCCGGTGTTGCATCAGGCCAGCCTGACGGTATCGGCGGGCGAGTGTGTGGTGTTGCATGGCCATTCCGGCAGCGGTAAGTCCACGCTGCTGCGTTCGCTGTACGCCAATTACCAGCCGGATAGCGGCCGGGTGTGGGTGCGTCATCGTAATACGTGGGTGGATCTGGCGACGGCCCCGGCCCGGCAGGTGCTGGCGGTGCGGCGCGACACCATCGGCTGGGTCAGCCAGTTTCTGCGGGTGATCCCGCGTATTCCAACGCTGGAGGTGGTGATGCAGCCGCTGCTGGAGCGCGGTGAAGACCGGGCGGTATGTGAAGCGCGCGCCGGCGAGCTGCTGACTCGGCTCAACGTCCCTCGGCGGTTATGGGCGCTGGCGCCCGCCACTTTTTCCGGCGGCGAGCAACAGCGGGTCAACATCGCTCGTGGGTTTATCGCCGATTATCCGTTGCTGCTGCTGGACGAGCCGACCGCCTCGCTGGATGCCGCCAACCGCGAAGCGGTAGTCGGGCTGATAGAAGAAGCGCGTACCCGTGGCGCGGCGATAGTCGGTATTTTCCACGATGCCGAGGTACGCGCCCGCGTGGCAGGCCGGCTGCATCACATGACACCCGTTACACAGGAGCTCACGTTATGAGCGCGACGACCCGAATCATCAATAATGTGCAACTGGTGCTGGCGGATGAAGTGGTCAGCGGGTCGCTGGCCTGGCGAGACGGCGTGATCGAGGCGTTTTCTTCCACACCCAGCCAATTGCCGCAGGCGCTGGACGGCGAGGGCGGCTGGCTGTTGCCGGGGTTGGTGGAACTGCACACCGACAATCTGGACAAGTTTTTTATGCCGCGCCCGAAAGTCGACTGGCCGGCCCATTCGGCGATGAGCAGCCACGATGCGCTGATTGTCTCCAGTGGTATCACCACGGTGTTGGATGCGGTGGCGATAGGCGATGTGCGCGACGGCGGCCACCGGCTCGATAACCTGCGGCGCATGATTGACGCCGTAGTGTATAGCCAGCAGCAAGGGGTGAACCGGGCGCAGCATCTGCTGCACCTGCGATGCGAATTACCGCACGACAGCACCCTGCCGTTATTTGAAGCGTTGATGGATATTCCGGAAGTGGCGTTGGTGTCGCTGATGGACCACTCGCCGGGGCAGCGGCAGTTCGCCACGCCGGAAAAATACCGCGAGTATTATCAGGGCAAATACCACCTGAACGATGCGGAGATGGACGCGTTTGAAACCGAACAGCGCATGTTGTCTGAACGTTGGTCAACGCCGAACCGGCTGGTGATTGCCGCTCACTGCCGTGAACGCGGCATCGCGCTGGCCAGCCATGACGATGCTACCGCCGCCCATGTGCAGGAATCGCTGGCGCAAGGGTGCGTGATCGCCGAATTTCCCACCACCGAGAGGGCGGCGCAGGCGTCGCACGCCAGCGGCATGAAAGTGCTGATGGGCGCACCCAATATCGTGCGCGGCGGCTCCCACTCCGGCAACGTGGCGGCGTCTTATCTGGCGGAGCATGGTCTGCTGGATATTCTGTCGTCCGATTATTATCCCGCCAGTTTGCTGGATGCGGCGTTTCGTCTTGCCGCCGACCAGCGTAACGAGTTTACCCTGCCGCAGACGGTGGCGATGGTCAGCGATAATCCGGCGCAGGCGGTCGGGTTAAGCGATCGCGGGCGGATTGCCGCTGGGCGACGCGCCGATCTGGTGCTGGCGCATCACACTCACGACCAGGTGCGGATTCGGCATGTCTGGGCGCAGGGGCGGCAGGTGTTCTGATGGCGCGGCTCATCTGGCTGACCGGCGCTTCCGGTTCCGGCAAAGACGCGCTGTTGAATGCCTTGCGGCAAGCGGAACCGGCGCGCCTGCTGGTGGCGCACCGCTACATTACCCGCCCGGCGCAGGCCGGCGGTGAAAATCATGTGGCGCTGAGTGAGGCGGAGTTTACCCACCGCCGCGAGTGCGGCCTGTTCGCGTTGCACTGGCAGGCGCACCAATATCGGTACGGCGTCGGTATCGAAATCGATCAGTGGCTGTCTGCCGGGTTGGATGTGGTGGTCAACGGTTCCCGCGCTCAGCACTCGCAGGCACAACAGCGCTATGGCGATCGTCTATTACCGGTGTGCCTGCAAGTGTCGCCGGCGGTGCTGGCGCAACGGTTACGCCAGCGCGGGCGGGAAGATGAAACGCAAATCGCGCAGCGGCTACAGCGAGCTGCCGCGATGACCGTTCCGCCGGCATACCGCCGGCTGGATAACGACGGGCCGCTGGCGCAGACGCTACAAGCGTTTCACGCCCTGCTGGCGGCGGAAAAACGAGAGACTGAAAAATGGACGTGATGCTATGGAACTGATGCTATGAAACTCATGTTTATGGGCACCGGCGACGCGCAGCAGGTGCCGTTAACCGGTTGCGACTGTATCGCCTGCGAACGCGCGCGGCGGGACTCGCGTTTTCGGCGCGGGCCGAGCAGCCTGTTGATTCAGTGCGGCGGTGAGGTGACCTTGCTGGATGCCGGTGTGACGCAACTGGAGCAGCGCTTCGGTGCCAACGAGATTCGGCGCATTCTGCTGACGCACTACCATGTTGACCATGTGCAGGGGCTGTTTTCGCTGCGCTGGGGCATCGGCGACCGTATTCCGGTGTTCGGCCCGCCGGATGAACAAGGCTGCGACGATCTGTACAAGCATCCGCGGCGGCTGGATTTTCAGCCGGCGATGACGCCGTTTCAAACGATGACGATGGGGGCAATGCAGGTAACGGCGTTGCCGCTGACGCACTCCAGGCCGACCTTTGGCTACCTGCTGGAGGCGGACAATCACGCGGTGGCTTACCTGACCGACACCTGCGGCCTGCCGGATGACACGCTGGATTTTCTGCGCGGCAAACGGCTCGACCACATGGTGATGGACTGCACCCAGCCGCCGCGCGACAAACCGCCGCTCAACCACAGCGACTTGAATACCGTGTTGCACGTGCGTGAGTGGTTGCAGCCGGCACACACCTGGCTGACCCACCTCAGCCATGAAACCGATGCCTGGCTGATGCAAAACACCTTGCCGGAGGGCGTGCAGGCCGCCGCCGATGGGATGTGGATTCGGCTTTAGCGCGGCCAGGTCTGTTGATGAAAAATCACGCCGATGGCGAGTGGGGCATTACCGGCTGCCTGCCGTTTCGTCGTCGGCTACCGCGGCCGACGCCCGGCTTATCTGGTTCAGTGTGGTCATAACCTCTTCCGGCAGCGTGAGCGTCAGCGCCTCGAGGTTCTCCCGAAGGTGCTTCACGGATGAGGTGCCGGGAATCAACGCTATGTTCGGTGAACGGCGCAGCAACCAGGCCAGCGCTAACTGCATGGGGGTGATGCCAAGGCGTTGGGCCTCATCGGACAGAATAGACGACTGTAACGGATTGAAACCGCCAAGCGGGAAAAACGGCACATAGGCGATACCTGCCGCGGCCAGCGTATCAATCAGTTCATCATCGCTACGGTGCGCCAGATTGTAGTGGTTTTGCACGCAAACGATGTTGCAGAGGGTTTGCCCCTGCGCCACCTGCGACGCCGTGACATTACTCAGCCCAATATGGCGGATCAGCCCCTGCTGCTGTAACTCGGCCAGGGTGGTCAGCGGCGCTTCGATCGACCCTTCCACCGGCGAGTGCGCGTTGATCATCACCCGGAAGTTGACTACATCAAGCACATCCAACCCGAGATCACGCAGGTTATCGTGCACCGCCTGGGTCAGCTCTTTGGGAGACGACGCGTTGAACCATGAACCGTCTTCACCACGCCCGACGCCAACCTTGGTGGCAATCACCAGGTCCTCGGAATAAGGGGCCAGCGCTTCGCGGATCAATGCGTTGGTCACATGAGGGCCGTAGCAATCGGCGGTATCGATGTGGTTCACCCCTAATGCAACCGCTTCGCGCAGCACCGCCAGTGCGGCGTTTTTGTCCTTCGGCGGGCCGAAGACGCCGGGGCCGGCCAGTTGCATTGTCCCGTACCCCAGGCGATTGAGGGTGTAGTTGCCAAGGGTCACGGTATTGAATGTATTGATGGTTGACATGTTTTCTCTCCGTCAGAGTGGGGAGGCCACACTATAGCGATTGTTGATATTAACGATAATTCGGTACAATCAGTACGGGCTGTGCAATATGGCGAACAATAAATGCATGTCGATTTAAAAGATCTGGAAGCGTTCGTGGCGGTGGCGCGTGCCGGCGGTTTCCGTGATGCCGCCCGGGCGAATGGCGTCAGCGCGTCAGGGTTGAGTGAGGCGGTTCGGCGTCTTGAAGCGCAACTGGCGATTAGATTGCTGCATCGTACGACGCGTAGCGTAGCGCCGACGGAAGCCGGGCAAAGTTTATTGGCGCGGTTGGTGCCGGCGTTGACGGAAGTCGAGAATGCGCTTGATGTGGTGAACGGTTTTCGCGACAGACCGACGGGAACGCTGAAGCTGAATGTCCCCGTCAGCGCCGCCAGACTGGTGTTGCCGGGCCTGGTCGCTCCATTTCTTGCCGCTTACCCGGATATCAAACTTGAGGTGGTGGTAGAAGAAAGCTTCGTCGATGTGCTGGCCGCAGGGTGCGATGCCGGTATTCGTTACGGTGAACGGCTGGAGCAGGATATGATCGCCGTGCCGATTGGGCCGCGCTCACAGCGCCTGGCGATAGCGGCGTCTCCTGCTTATCTGGCTCGTTATGGCCACCCCGCGCACCCGCGAGATCTGGTCGCCCATGCTTGTCTGCGCGGGCGTTTCCCCAGCGGAACGATGCCGTTATGGGAGTTTGAACGCGACGGCGAGGTGATACACGTTGACCCGGCCGGGCCGCTGGTGGTGCAGATTGGCGGAGGGACGGACCTCCTTATCGATGTCGCAGTGGCGGGCGGCGGGATTATCTATCTGTTTGAGGACTGGCTGCGCCCACATCTGGCAAACGGCGAGCTGGAACCGGTACTCGCGCCCTGGTGGCAAGTTTTCCCCGGGCCATTTCTGTATTATCCGGGTCATCGCCTGATCCCGACGCCGCTCAGGGCTTTTATCGATTTTATCAAAGCCTCGACGGCGTCGGCCTCTGCCGACCGGTAACCCATCCCGGCATCGGTTATCTGAGCGCGGGCCGGGCGCGGCGGCGCGCTTCTCATCGTTCTACCGCCGGCGGCTCGCCGGCAAGTTCATTTTTTAATCACAAAGCTGTCATCAAGTTTTCATCTGTGCTGCGCTTAATAACATCCATAGTGTTGACTAATCGATGACGAAAATTCATGGCACAGGCACTGTTGGCATCCGAAAGCGCTACCCGACTGCGCGCCTATCAACCCCAGACGCAATCGCCATCGCCGATTTTGTCGGTGCGGCAACTGTGTAAAACCTATGCCGGGCAGCAAAAGCGGGTGCTGGATAACCTTAATTTTGATTTGCACGCCGGTGAAATGGTGGCGGTGATTGGCCGCTCCGGGGCGGGGAAATCCACCCTGTTGCACGTGATGAACGGCACGGTGCCGGCCAGCGACGGGCAAATCCTGCGTTACCGTGATCAAAATAATAGCGAGCAGGGCGAGGCGCTGGATGTGCTGCGTTTCAGCCGTCGCCAGTTGCGCCAGTGGCGCAGCGAATGCGGCATGATCTTTCAGGATTTTTGCCTGGTGCCGCGGCTGGATGTGCTGACCAACGTACTGCTGGGCCGCCTGAGCCAAACCTCCACCCTGAAATCCTTCTTCAAGCTGTTTTCCGATGAAGATCGGGCGCACGCCATCGGGCTGCTGCAATGGATGAACCTGCTGCCGCAGGCGCTGCAACGGGCGGAAAACCTCTCCGGCGGCCAGATGCAGCGCGTCGCCATTTGCCGCGCGTTGATGCAAAACCCCAAAATCCTGCTGGCCGACGAGCCCGTCGCCTCGCTCGACCCGAAAAACACCGGTCGCATCATGGACGTGTTGCGGCAGGTGAGCGACAACGGCATCACCGTGGTGGTGAACCTGCACTCGGTCGAACTGGTGAAAGCGTACTGCACCCGGGCGATCGGCATCGCACAGGGGCGCATTGTGTTTGACGGCCCGCCGTCGGCGCTGACCGACGGCCTGTTGCGCACCCTGTACGGCGATGATTTGCAGACGGTGCATTAATTTCCTCAACGTCGGCGCACGGCTTTTCGGTTATTGACGACTTTTCGATTATTGACGTTTTTTCGACCATCACATCACCTTGGCATAACGACAAAATAGGCAAACTGATGAAAAAAACCTTTACGTTGACCACCTTGCTGGCCGGTGCGGTAGTGCCCGCCAGCGTATTCGCCGCACAAACACCGCAAACCCTGAATCTGGGCATTTTGGGCGGGCAGAACGCTACCCAGCAAATCGGCGATAACCAGTGCGTCAAACAGTTTCTGGATAAAGAGCTGAATGTGGATACGCAAATGCGTAACTCATCCGATTACGCCGGCGTGATTCAGGGGCTGCTGGGGAAGAAGATTGATCTGGTATTGAGCATGTCGCCGTCGTCTTATGCGTCGGTCTATATCAAAGATCCCAACGCGGTGGATGTGGTCGGCATCGTGGTGGATGACGCCGACCAGTCGCGTGGCTATCACTCGGTGGTGATCGTCAAAGCCGACAGCCCCTACCAGAAGCTGGAAGACCTGAAAGGCAAGGCGTTCGGTTTCGCCGATCCGGATTCCACCTCCGGCTACCTGATCCCGAATCAGGCGTTTAAAGAAAAATTCGGCGGCAACCCGGATAACAAATACAACAACTTTTTCTCCAGCGTGACCTTCTCCGGCGGCCACGAGCAGGACATCCTCGGCGTGCTGAACGGCCAGTTCGACGGCGCGGTGACCTGGGCATCGATGATTGGCGACTACAACACCGGCTATACCAGCGGCGCGTTCGGCCGTCTGATCCGCATGGACCACCCGGACCTGATGAAGCAAATTCGCATCATTTGGCAATCGCCGTTGATCCCGAACGGCCCGATTCTGGTGAGCAACGCGCTGCCCGCTGAATTTAAAGCCAAACTGATTACCGCGGTGAAGAAGCTGGATAAAGACGATCACTCGTGCTTTGTGAAAGCCGTCGGCGGCAACCAGCATATAGGCCCGGCCACGGTAGACGATTACAAAACCATTATCGCCATGAAGCGTGAGCTGACCAAAGGCAACCGCTAAGTACGGTTTAAGCACGGTTAACGGCGCAGCGGCGGACGTGCTGAACCGGCGGTGACAATGGCGCAATCTTGACGGACGGCAACACAGGCAGGATGCCTCTTTTTCGCCCTGCTAATTTTCGCCCCGCTAAACGCCAACCGATCATCCTTTTCCTTCATCCAGACTAAACGCATGTTGAACCCTGATTTTGAACGCTATTACCAGCGCGTACGAGCGCAGCAAAAGCGCGAATCGCTGATATGGGCGTTGGTGCTTGCGGTGCTGTATATCGGTGCGGGCAAACTGTCTGAATTTAGCCTGTACACCCTGTGGGATTCATTCCCGCACTTTTTCGACTACCTGGCCGAAACGCTGCCGGTATTGCACTGGCGACTGCTGTTTGCCGACGGCCATACCGAAGGATCGCTGGCGTATTGGGGATACCGCCTGCCCATCCAATTACCGTTGATTTGGGAAACGCTCAATCTGGCGCTGGCGGCTACGGTGTTGTCGGTGGCGGCATCGGTCGTCTTGGGCTTTCTGGCCGCCGGCAATACCCACAGCCCGCCGGGCGTGCGTTTCACCATTCGCGCGCTGGTCGCGTTCTTGCGCACGATGCCGGAGCTGGCGTGGGCGGTGATGTTTGTGATGGCATTCGGCATCGGCGTGATCCCGGGCTTTTTGGCGCTGGCGCTGCACACCATCGGCAGCCTGACCAAACTGTTTTATGAGGCTATCGAAACCGCCTCGGAACGGCCGGTACGCGGGCTGGCCGCCTGCGGTGCCGGCGTATTACAGCGTATGCGCTTCGGGTTGTGGCCGCAGGTCAAACCGATAGTGTTGTCCTACAGTTTTATGCGGCTGGAAATCAACTTTCGTCAGTCCACCATTCTTGGGCTGGTGGGGGCCGGCGGCATCGGTCAGGAACTGATGACCAATATTAAACTGGACCGTTACGACCAGGTCAGCATCACCATGTTGCTGATCATCGTGGTGGTATCGATGTTGGATGCGCTGTCCGGATGGTTACGCCAGCAGGTCGTGGAGGGCGACAAATGAACCTGACCCCACCGGCGCCGGCCATTGTCGCCGCCATCAAGCAACAACACCCGGCGCTGTTCAGCCAGCAACGCCGCTATCTCTGGCGCATTGGGCTGATAGCCGCCGCCACACTGCTTTACTATCTGCTGTTTCTGGTGTTTTTCGGCATCAGTACCGAACAGTGGCTGCGCGGCTTCAGTGAATTAGGACGCTATTTCCTGCGCATGTTCGTGTGGCACGATTTTATCCATTGGCCATTCGGTTATTACCTGTCGCAGGTATTTATCACCATCGCGATTGTGTTTGCCGGCACGTTAACGGCAACGCTGATTGCACTGCCGTTGTCGTTTCTGGCGGCCCGCAACGTGATGCACGCGCCGGTGCTGCGGCCGGTGGCGTTGCTGATACGCCGGTTGTTGGATGTTTTACGCGGCATCGACATGGCGATATGGGGGTTAATCTTCGTGCGGGCGGTGGGTATGGGGCCGTTGTCCGGCGCGCTGGCTATTCTAATGCAGGATGCCGGCCTGCTCGGCAAGCTATACGCCGAAGGGCACGAAGCGGTGGAACGTTCCCCCAGCCGGGGGCTGAGTGCCGTCGGCGCCAACAGCCTGCAAAAACACCGTTTCGGTATCTTCACCCAATCATTCCCGACCTTTCTGGCGCTCAGCCTGTATCAAATGGAGTCGAACGTGCGTTCCGCCGCGGTGCTGGGGTTTGTCGGCGCGGGCGGCATCGGGCTGGTGTATGCCGAGAACATGCGGTTATGGAACTGGGATGTGGTGATGTTCATTACCCTGATTCTGGTGGTGGTGGTCATGCTGATGGACGCGTTATCCGCCCATTTACGCCGCCGTTATATCATCGGCAAACCGTTGCCGCTGTTCGAACCGGAACCACCGTCGCGTTGAAAGAACGTCGGTCAGTTTGCCGTTAAGCCGGTTTTCCTGTGGGGAAATCGGCTTTTTTATCATCAGAATAACGTAATGCTTTTATGATAAAAGGCGCAAAATACTCAACTTTTAACGCATTATCGCATCAAATCACGTTATTTTCTCGCGCGATAACTCCCTGCGGCAAAAAATGAATTTTGTTTAGTGGTTTTTTGTGAGATTAATCACAAAAATGATTTCTCATCCTGCCGGATTTTTTCCCGCTTTTTGACGTCACTCCGTAGTAAAAGTTCTCTGGCTATATGCGTTTAGTTAGCATTCTGTCAATGTTTGTAAGGATTTGGTTATTAAAATCGTCATTTAAATAACACTTGAGCGTCATTATTGTTAATGATAATTGTTGTTATTATCAATATCACAGGGGGTGAGGACGATGTCAGAGACACAGTTGGCGGTGACAGAGCGTGTGCAGGGCAGAACCAATGCAGATTATCTGGAGCGACAGGGATGGTTTGAGTCCAATGTTCGCAGTTATCCGCGCAAACTGCCGCTGGTCATCCAGCAAGCGCAAGGCGTATGGGTAACGGATGTGGATGGCAATCAATATCTGGACTGCCTGGCCGGGGCGGGTACGCTGGCGCTGGGACATAATCATCCTGAAATCGTCGCCGGTATTCAGGCGTTTTTGGCATCCGGATTACCGATGCATACGCTGGATCTCACCACGCCGTTAAAAGACGCCTTCTGTGAAACGCTGCTGGCGCAGCTCCCCGGTGGTGAAAACCAGTACTGCCTGCAATTTTGCGGCCCGTCGGGTGCGGATGCGGTGGAAGCGGCGCTGAAACTGGCGAAAACCTATACCGGCCGCGGCGGTATCATCAGCTTCTCCGGCGGTTACCACGGCATGACGCACGGCGCACTGGCCGTGACCGGGAATGTCGGCCCCAAAGACGCGGTGCAGAATCTGATGCCCGGCGTTCAATTCCTGCCTTATCCCCATGAATACCGCTGCCCGCTGGGGATTGGCGGCGACGCCGGCGTAGAGGCGCTCAGCCGCTATTTCACCGCATTTATCGAAGACGTCGAGCGCGGTATGTCGCTGCCGGCCGCAGTGATTGTCGAAGCGGTACAGGGCGAGGGCGGCGTCAACCCGGCGCCGGTCAGTTGGCTGCGAACGCTGCGCGAGGTGACGCGTCGTCACGGTATTCTGTTGATTGTGGATGAAGTGCAAGCCGGATTTGCCCGTACCGGCAGCATGTTTGCCTTCGAACATGCCGGCATCGAGCCGGACATCATCGTGATGTCGAAAGCGGTAGGCGGCGGGTTGCCGATGGCGGTGCTGGGTATTCGCCGCGAATTCGATGTCTGGAAACCGGGCACTCACACCGGCACGTTCCGCGGCAACCAGATGGCGATGGCGACCGGGAAAGCCACCATCGATATCTTGCTGCGCGACAAGCTGGCGGCGCAGGCTAGCGCCCGCGGCGAGTGGCTGAAACAGCAATTTACCCGGATGCAGACGCGCTTCCCCTGCCTGGGGCAGGTGCGCGGCCGCGGCCTGATGCTGGGTATCGAAATCGTTGATGAGCGTCAGCCTGCACAAGCCGGCGGTGGCTACCCGCTGGATGCTGAGCTGGCGGCGGCAATCCAACAGCACTGTTTCCGTCAGGGGCTATTGCTGGAGCGCGGCGGCCGACAAGGCAACGTGGTCAGGTTGCTGCCGCCGCTGATTATTACCGAAGATCAATGCCGCAGTGTCGTGGCGCGATTCGAGCGGGCGTTGATTGAAGCGGTGGCGCAAATCCGTCATCAGTAATCAGGCGATATATCGCCCACCGTGATGTTGATAGCGAAATAATAACGATAAAAGGCTATCGGATTTATTTCCGGTGCGGCTTAGGGCTGAAAACATGAATAACACAATGTGCTGGTGGAAACATCGGCATTTATTTACTGGGAAAATAATAATGAGGTTGCAGGAATGAAGGTTCGGGCATTATATGCGTTGACGCCATTATTTTTATTTGCACAGGCTAACGCAGCAGATAGCACAAACAAGAATGACAATGAAATGGTGGTGACGGCATCCCGAACGGATACCGAGAAAAAAGATTCACCCCAGGTTGTGACGATCATTACTAAAGAGCAGATCGAACAACAGCGCCAAATTACCAGCGACTCTTCCCAGATATTAAGTAACTTATTGCCGGCAATGGCGCCAGGGCGCCAGAAAATGAGCGGCAGCGGTGAAACCTTCCGTGGCCGTGCTCCACTGGTTTTAGTGGATGGTATTCCGCAGTCTAACCCGTTGCGCCCCACCGGGCGTGAAATGAGGACTATCGATTTCGCGATGGTGGAACGCATTGAAGTGATCCACGGCGCCAGTGCCAGTAATGGTATGGGGGCGACCGGCGGGGTCATCAATATCATTACCCGCCGACCGGAACCGGGTTCGTTCAACCAGCATTTTAGCGTGGAAACTACCTCGCCGACATCCAAACTGGACAGTGATACTCTGAGCTATAAAACGACATATGGCTTTAGTGGACGTGAGGACTATCTGGATTACCTGTTTTCGTTAAGCTATGAAGATCAGGGAATGTTTCTGGATGGTAACAACCGACTGATTGGGGTTGATAATACTCAGGGCGACCTGATGAATTCTCGCGCTTATGATTTATTAGCTAAGGTGGGATACTGGCTGGATAATGACCAACGCATTCAGTTCAGTCTTAATCGTTATAATATCAAAGGGAAAATGGATTACCTGAGCGTGACTGGTAATCGTAATCAGGGCATTCCCACGGCGTCTGTTTCGGGCCGACCTCATGGTGATGCACCATTTAATAGTGTCTGGAATACAGCGTTTACGTACGATAATTACAATCTTGCCGGCATGAAGCTGAATGCACTGGCTTATGTACAGAAATATGAAGCCCTGTTTGGGGCGACGAATTCCGATACGTTTCAGGATAGAACGATTGCACCGTTAGGTCAGTTATATGACCAGTCGCGTTCACTCTCCAATCGTTATGGCACCAAAGTATCGTTGACTAAAGACGATATTTGGGATGACTATTTAAAAGTCACTGTTGGTTTCGATACCATGCGAGATCGTAGTAAACAAGATCTCTGGGGAACCGGGCGGACTTATGTTCCATCGATTGATTACACCAATATTTCACCTTTTATGCAGTGGGATATCAACCCGGTTGAATCGTTGAAATTTACTACCGGTATTCGGTACGAATACTCGAGATTAAATGTCGATAGTTATCGTTCGGTCGCAACGAGGAATAACACGAGCTTCCCAGTACAAGGTGGAGTCGTTGATTTTGATGAAACGCTATATAACGCAGGTGTAGTCTGGACGACGCCATACCAACCGTTAAGTTTATTTACCAGCTATTCTCAGGGATTTGGTATGCCTGACTTCGGTCGGACATTACGAACTATTACCAGGGCAAATCAGTCAGTGGGTATGCTGCTGCTGGAGCCGATTGTCACGAATAATGTTGAAGTCGGTTTCCGCCTACAGCAAGATCCATTTGATTTGGAAGTCAGTTATTATCGCTCTGCATCAAAACTGGGTGAGTCTGTTGATCGAGTGAATGGTGTTTATATTAGTAAACGCCAGAAAACCAGAATCGATGGTATAGAAGCGTCGCTGGAATATAAAGTCAATGATCACCATAGTGTTAAAACTGGATATTCCCATATTCGCGGCCTGACGGATGAGGATGGCGATGGTAGTCTGGAAACGAAACTGAATGGTTTGAATATTCCTCCTGATCGTCTGACCGCCAGTTGGTCGGCTAACTGGACACCGGATTGGTCCTCCTTTATTCAGGCTAATTATGCATTTGACCGTCTAATGGATGATTCTGATAAAAACTTTAATGGGTATGTCTTATTTGATGCTGCCGTCGCGTATAAATTGCCGCAAGATAAAGGAAAAGTTAGTCTGGCGGTAGCGAATTTATTTAATAAGGATTACGTCACTTATTATTCACAAAGTGCAGTGGAAGATAATGACCGTTACTTTACCGGTCGAGGAAGAACCGTGACGTTAGGTTATAGCGTTGACTTTTGATAATAGTCCCGCCGCAGGGCGGGGCTGCTTTCAGTTATTTAATTAGGATAGTTAACCTTCGCCACGAAATAAACCGCCGGCCGATTGTTATTCTTACGGAGTAGAGATGAACAACCGAAATCATGATGTTTTGTCCACCATGATAAGCGAAAAAGCCGCCCTGCATGGGTTACTGAATTGTCTTATCAAAGAGTTCGCGATACCGGAAGGGTATGTGCGATATGACTGGCCAGACGAAATGAACGGGATCCCGCCGGGGGCCTATTTTGATGGCGCGGACTGGAAGGGCATACCGATGATGATCGGTTTGCCCGATTCACTGCAACTGTTTGTTATGGTGGACCGCCGCGACACCTTCGGCAGCCAGCATTACCTGTCTGATGTCTATTTGCGTCAGGCGCAGGGCGACTGGCATTGCCCCGGTTTCGAGCGCCTGGTCGCGTGCCTGCTGGCGGCGTGCGAGCATATCGCCGGGAGAAAAAACCCGGAGCTGTACGAACAGATTCTCCAGAGCCAGCGGCTGGTCAGCGCCATCGTCAGTCACAATAGCCGCCAGCGTGCGGACGCACCGTTGCAACATTATTTGCAGAGTGAGCAGGGATTGTGGTTCGGCCACCCCAGCCATCCTGCGCCCAAGGCGCGCCTGTGGCCGGCTCATCTCGGCCAGGAACAGTGGGCGCCTGAGTTTCAGGCCCGTGCGGCGTTGCACCAGTTCGAAGTGCCGATCGACGGGTTGCACATCGGCGCCAACGGCCTGACGCCGCAGCAAGTGCTGCAAGGCTTCGCCGACCAGCAACCCGCGTCGCCGGGGCACGCCATCATCTGTATGCATCCGGTGCAGGCGCAGCTGTTTATGCAGGATGCGCGCGTGCAGCAATTACTGCGTGACAACGTCATCCGCGATCTGGGCCAAAGCGGACGCGTCGCCAGCCCTACCGCGTCCATTCGCACCTGGTTTATCGACGATCACGATTATTTCATCAAAGGTTCGCTCAACGTGCGCATTACTAACTGTGTGCGCAAAAACGCCTGGTATGAGCTGGAAAGCACGGTGCTGATCGACCGGCTGTTCCGCCGGTTGCTGGCGCACCACGCCGATACGCTGGGCGGGTTGGCGGCGGCCGCTGAACCCGGCGTGGTGAGCTGGAGCCCGGTTACCGCCGGCGAGGCGGACCAACACTGGTTCCGCGAACAGACCGGCGGCATTCTGCGTGAGAATTTCTGCCGCCGCACCGGTGCGGATCGCAGCATTATGGCCGGTACGTTGTTTGCCCGCGGCGTGGATTTACAGCCGATGATTCAAACCTTCCTGCGCACGCAGTATGGCGAGGCGCTGGATGACAACGCGCTGCTGTACTGGTTTGACGACTACCAAACGCAGTTGCTGCGCCCGGTGTTGTCGCTGTTCTTCAACCACGGCGTGGTGATGGAGCCGCATCTGCAAAACAGTGTGCTGGTACATCAACAAGGGCGGCCGCAGCAGGTGCTGCTGCGCGATTTCGAAGGGGTGAAACTGACCGACGATCTCGGCATCCGTGCTATTCCCGATGATATCCATCCGCGTGTGCGCCAGTCACTGCTGTACTCGCGTGAGCAGGGCTGGAATCGCATCATGTATTGCCTGTTTATTAACCACTTGTCTGAAGCTATTTTAGCTCTGACTCACGGGCGGGCGCACCTGGCGCCGTTGATGTGGCAGCGGGTGCACCAGCAACTGTGCGCTATTCGGGCGGAACTGGGCCAACCGGCACCAGAGCTGGACGCGTTGATCGCCGGCCAGCCGGTGGCGTGCAAAACCAACCTCAAGGTACGACTGGCGGCCGAGGCTGATCGTCAGGCCAGCTATGTCCAACTGCCGTCGCCCTGGAGCCATGCCGCGCAGGCACAGCACGGCAGCGGAATAATAGGCAGCGGAATAGTACACGGCAACGGGATAGCGCACGGTGAGGCTCAGCGTGTCGAAGTACGGCACAGCGAGGTGCAGCATGGCTAATACGCTGCCCCAGTCCGTTCATGACGTCATTGTTCGCCTGCAACAGCAGCATGTCGATCCGCTGGCGGCGTTTGTATACGACCTGACCGCGCTGCGCCGGCATGTCGGCGAGGTGATGGCGGCGCTGCCGCAGGGTGTTGAACTCTATTACGCCATCAAAGCCAACAGTGAAAAACCGATTCTGGACGCGATCGCGCCGCTGGTGCATGGGTTTGAAATCTCGTCGGGCGGCGAAATCGCCCGCGTCGCCGGTTGCGCGACACGGAAACCATTTGTGTTCTCCGGGCCCGGCAAACTGGATTCGGACTTTGATCTGGCGCTGGAGCAAGGCGTAGAAGCGATTCATGTGGAGAGCCGCCATGAAATCGCCCGCCTGCAACAGCGGGCGAAGCAGCATGGTGTGGTCCAGCCGGTGTTCATCCGCATCAACCCGGAACTGGCGTCGTCGCTGACCAGCAAGCTGGCGATGGCCGGCACGCCGACGCCGTTCGGCATGGATGAAGCCGACCTGCCGGACGCGGTGCGCGACGTGGATAACGCCAGTCATCTGCAACTGAAAGGGTTTCACGTACATGCCATGTCGCACCAGATGGTGGTGGAGCGGCATCAACAACTGCTGGATTTGTACCTGACGCGCTGGCCGCAATGGAAAGCGCTGTCCGCGCAGCCGCAGCTTATCACCCACCTCAACGTGGGCGGCGGCATCGGCGTGCCGTATCTGACGCCCGAGCGTTTCGACTGGCCGGCGCTGTGCGATTACCTGCGCACGCGGCTGGCGCAACAGCCGGACGTGCCGGTTGTCCGTTTTGAACCGGGGCGTTTCATCAGCGCTTACTGTGGGTATTACGCCATCGAGGTGCTGGATAAAAAACGCAGCCACGGTAAGCATTTTCTGGTCTGCCGCGGCGGTACCCATCAGTTCCGCCTGCCGGTGGCGCAAGGGCACGACCATCCGGTGATCCACCTGCCGCTGACGTCGGCACCGACGGTCGGCGAGACGCGTGACTGGACGGTAGTCGGCCAGCTTTGCACGCCGAAAGACGTGCTTAGCCGCGACCAGCGCCTGACCGACGTCAATATCGGCGATCTGCTGGTGTTACCGCTGGCGGGCGCTTATGGCTACAACATTTCTCATGCCGATTTCCTGTGTCATCCTCGCCCTGAGCAGTATTTCCTCATCGACGACGGGGTTATCACGGCGGACGGTACGAACGTAGACGTAACCGGAGCGGTGTGCCGTGTCGAGTAGCGCCGTTCCCCGCTGGCTGGTGGTGGTCAATGTACTGCTCGGCACCACGACGGTCAGCCTGAATAACAGTTCGCTCAATCCGGCACTGCCGGCGTTTATCGAGGTGTTTCACATCGGGCCGTTGCTCGCCACCTGGATCGTGGCGGCGTTCATGGTCAGCATGGGCATGACCATGCCGTTGACCGGTTATCTCGGGCACCGGCTGGGTAACAAACCGCTTTACCTGCTGGGTGTGGCGCTGTTTATCACCGGTTCGCTGCTGGGGATGCTGGCGGATTCCATCTCGCTGGTGATCGCCGCCCGCACGGTGCAGGGCATCGCCAGCGGATTGATGATCCCGCTGTCGCTGACGCTGATTTTCTCGGTGTACCCCAAACAGGAACGTGGCGGTATTACCGGCATCTGGGGCGCCATCGTGATGCTGGCTCCGGCGCTAGGCCCGTTGTGCGGCGGGTTGCTGCTGGAGTGGTTCAGTTGGCGAGCGTTGTTCGCCATGAACATTCCCATCGGCGCGCTGGCGCTGTTGATGGGGCTGGCGGTATTGCCGAAAACCGTGCCGGGCGAGCGTAAACCGTTCGATATGACCGGCTATCTGCTGGTGTCCGCCGGTATCGGGTTGCTGATGGTCGGCGCCGGGCGATTACACCATGCCGCCGCGCTGGCAAACCCGTTCAATCTGCTGATGCTGCTGGCAGCCGCGGTGTGCCTGGCCGCGTTTGTCCGCATCGAACTGCGTAAGCGCGAACCACTGCTCAATCTGCGAATTTTCCAACTGCACGGCTATCGCCTGAGCGTGGTGATCGCGGTGGTGCAATCGGTCGGGATGTTTGAGTGCCTGGTGCTGTTGCCGATGCTGGTGCAGATGGTGATGGGCTACAGCGCGATTTGGACCGGGCTGGCGCTGTTGTGTACCGCACTGTTCGCCAGCCTGTTCGGCAAGGTAGGCGGCAGCCTGCTTGACCGGCACGGCGCGGCACGGGTGGTGGGCGTCGGGGTGTCGCTGACCGCGCTGGCGACCATCGGATTAGGTATGACGGGCGCGCAGACGTCGATTGTCGCCGTGTTCGGCTGGATGATACTGCGCGGCGTCGGGCTGGGTTTGTCCTACATGCCGGTCACCACCGCCGGGCTGAATGTGCTGCCGGAAGCGTTGGTTACACAGGGCGCCGCCATGAACAACATTTCACGCCGCCTGGTGTCGTCGCTGGCGATTGTGGTGGCGTCGTTATACCTCGAATTCCGGTTGGCGGGCAGCGGGCTGGCGCATGAAGCCGTGCGTGCCGCCGCCATCAGCGAAACCTTTATCGCCACCGGTGTGTTGATCATGCTGGCGCTGCCGTGCGCCCTGCGTTTTCCCACGCAGAGCGATGACATCGCGGCGAACGCCCTGTTGGCCGGCGCGTCGGCGTCGCAGGCTGGTGCGCGGGAACCGCGTTGACGCGGAGTTGATTACCCCCAAGGTTATTTTTACTGACAAGGTTAAGAGATCGTATGGAAACATTATCCCCCGTCGTACTTCAGGACAGCGCCTGCGACTGGTTGCTGCGCATGGATGCCCGGCGTTATCAACTGGTGGAACAGCGCGTAGTCGGGCAACTGTTGCAAACGCTACTGTATGAGGATGTGCTGCCTTATCGTCGCCTACCCGTCGGCGACGGCAACAGTCAGTTTGTGATAACCGGCCGCGATGCGCAGCAAGTTCCGGTGGAGTACCGGTGCAGCGGGCTGTTTAGCGACAGCTTCAGTCTTATCCGTCTCGATTACGCCAGTGTGCAGCGCATCGGCCCGGATGGCGACGCGCAGTCGCCCAATCTGCACCAACTGCTGGAGGAACTGCTGGGCGAGCAGGAGAACAATCCGTTCCTGACGCGGTTTGTGCAGGAACTGGAGCAGACGCAACTGAAAGACTTGCAGTCGCGGGCGCAGGATTACCAACCCGGCAAGCCGGCGCATCAACTCGGTTTCGACGAGCTGGAGCGCCACTTTATGGATGCGCACAGCTACCACCCGTGTTACAAGTCGCGCATTGGTTTCAGCCTGCAGGATAACGCCCAGTGGGGGCCGGAGTTCGGCCAACCTTTCGCCATCGTCTGGCTGGCGCTGGCGAAGCCTTTGGCGTCGGCCAACCACTCGACCAAACTGGATCTGGATGACTTCCTGCAAACCGAATTCGGCGCGGCGCGCTGGCAGGCGTTTAGCGAACAGCTGGCGCGTCAGGGGCGCAAAGCGCAAGACTATCAACTGATACCGGTGCACCCGTGGCAGTGGAAAAACGTGATTGCGCCGGTGTTTTTTGCGGAACTGGCCAGCGGCGAGTTGATTTACCTCGGGGATTCCGACGACCGCTGGCAGGCGCAGCAGTCGATTCGCACACTGGCGAACGTCACGGAGAAAACGCGCCCTTACGTCAAGCTGGCGATGAGCATGACCAACACCTCCAGCACCCGCATTCTGGCGCGGCACACGGTAATGAACGGACCGATTATTACCGACTGGCTGCAACAATTGATCGACACCGATCAGACCGCCCGCAACCTGAAATTCGTGATTCTCGGCGAAGTCGCCGGGGTGAGTTTCGACACCCGGCCGCTGCCCACTACCCGTATGGCGCAGGCTTACGGCGTGATGGGGGCTATCTGGCGCGAAAGCATCCATCAGTACCTGCAACCGGACGAACAGGCGGTGCCGTTTAACGGGCTGAGCCATGTCGAGCACCGTTACGACGGCGGCGAGCAGGCGCCGTTTATCGATGCCTGGATTCGCCAGTACGGGCTGGAAGCCTGGACCCGTCAACTGCTCGACGTCACGGTTTCACCCATCATCCACATGCTGTACGCCGAAGGCATCGGCATGGAATCACACGGTCAGAATATCGTACTGATAGTGCGCGACGGCTGGCCGCAACGTATTGCACTCAAAGATTTCCACGACGGTGTGCGCTATTCGCCGGACCATCTGGCACGCCCCGCCATGCGTCCGGATCTGGTGCCGCTGCCTGCCAGCCACGCCAAAATCAACCGTAACTCGTTCATCCTCACCGATGATGTTGATGCGGTGCGCGATTTCACCTGCGACTCGTTCTTCTTCATCTGCCTGGCGGAAATGGCGATCTTCCTGCGCCGGCATTACCCACTGCCGGAAGCGCGGTTCTGGGAAATGACGGCGGAGGTGGTGCTGCGTTATCAGGCCGAACACCCGCAACACCGCTCGCGTTATGCGCTGTTTGATGTGTTTGCACCGACTTATGAGGTGGAGGAACTGACCAAGCGCCGGTTGCTGGGCGACGGCGAGCGCCGTTTTAAATCGGTGCCGAACCCGCTGCATCCGTTCAGGCCGTCGTCATGCTAAGAAACAACCAACTCAAGCGCAAGCTGGCGGCAGGCGCGCCGGTTTACGGCTTGATTGCCTCGATTCCCTCGCCGGTATCGGTGGAGTTGATTGCCGAAGCCGGGTTCGATTTCGTGATTATCGACACCGAACATGTGCTGATAAACCCGGAAACGGTGGAGAACATGATCCGGGTGGCGGAAAGCTATGCGCTGACGCCGCTGGTGCGGGTGGCGGATGGCAACCCCAAAACCATGCTGCGCCTGCTGGACGGCGGCGCGCAAGGCATTGTACTGCCGATGGTGGAACAGGCTGAGCAGGTGCGTGCGGCGGTGCGCGCCTGCCATTACCACCCGCAGGGCGAGCGCAGCCTCAACAGCGGTCGCCCCGGCGCTTTCGGCAAGCACAGTCTGGCGGAGTACGTCGCGCTGGCGAACCGGGAAATCATGCTGGTGGCGATGATCGAAAGCGCCGAGGGCGTGCGTCAGGCCGACGCGATCGCCACCGTGCCGGGGTTGGACATGATACTGGAGGGCGCAGCCGATCTCTCTCAGTCGCTGGGTATGCCCTGGCAGACCGCGGCGGCACCGGTGCAGGCGGCGCTGGCCGAGGTGCGGCGAGCCGCCGAGACGCATGGCGTGACCTATTGCGCCATCCCCCGCCAGCACGATGATCATGCACGCTGGCGTGAACAGGGCGTGCGCGCATTTGTATTGGGCGACGAGCGCGGCATCGCGTTTCGTGCTTTACAGGCCAGACTGGCCGCAACGATTTCAGCAGAAGGAAAGTGATCCGATGGAAGGTAATGTGATGGACAGTAATGCGATGAAAACGACGTCTCACTACAAGGATGCCGGTCACAGCGTGATGCAGGATCTGGTGGATTGCCTGTTGGCCGAGGAGTTTTTTGGTGCCCAGCCGTTGGCGTTGTATACCCCCGATGAGTGGCGGCAGCAATACGGCCAACCGGCGCCGTTCGGTGCGCTGGAGAGCGCGGCCCGCCTGTGGCGCTGGTGCTGCGACGAACGCGAACAGCGCTATCTGGTGGCGGCGTTGCGCCCCGGTATTACCCAGCGTTGGGAAAAAGTGCCGAACACAGTGGTATACGCCTGGCAGCAGGGCGGCAATGACTGGCGTGAACTGGAGCCGGAAAGCTTCATGAACCTGGTGTTCGCCGGGCAGCACAGTGACGAAGACAATGCTGAGGAAAATAATGCCAAAGGGCAGGCGATGTTTCTGGATGTGCTAAACACCAGTGTCGAGCAGACCGCGCTGTCGCGTGAGCACCGCATCAATACCGATAACCTGCTTGGGCGCGACAACGCCGATTTCTTCCATGTGATGGAGCAGTGGGCATCGTTGCGCGACCGTCCGTATCATCCGACGGCGAAAGCCAAACAGGGGCTGAATGTTGAAGAATACCGCCGTTACGTGGCCGAGTTCGCCGAGCCGGTAGCGCTGAACTGGGTAGCGGTAGCGAAAAACCGCCTGCAATGCGGCGACGGTATCAGTGATACCACTGTTCAGTACCCGGCGCACTATCTGCTGCCGCAGGCCGAACAGGATACATTGCAACAAGAATTGGCCGCGCGCGGTATCGCCGACACCCATATCGCGTTGCCGGTACATCCGTGGCAGTTCGACCATATTCTGGCAACCCAACTGGGCGATGCTTTTGGTAACGGCGACTGTCATCGGTTGGATTTCAGCGCCGCCCGTTATCTGCCGACCTCGTCACTGCGCTCGATGACGCCGTGTTTCGCCAGTGCGGACTACCTCAAGCTGCCGATGGCGGTCTATTCGCTGGGCGCGTCACGCTATTTGCCGGCGGTCAAAATGATCAATGGCGGGCTGAGCGAAACGCTGCTGCGCCAGGCGCGCGACAAAGACGCGGTATTACAGCAACGGCTGTATCTGTGCGATGAAGGCAAATGGTGGGCGTTTATGCCGCCGCAGGCTACCTTGTTTGACGAAGCGCCGCGCCACCTGTCGGCGATGGTACGCAGCTATCCGGGCGAGTTGTTCGACGATCCGGACTACCGCCTGTTGCCGATGGCCGCATTGGGCACGCCGCTGCCGGGCAGCCGTCGTCACTTCTTTGACGACTGGCTGGCATATCGCGGCTTGCCGACGAACGCCGATTCGGTCTTGACATTGTTCGCTGAGCTTTGTCATTGTTTCTTCGACATTAATTTCCGCATGTTCCGCTTAGGGATGCTGGGCGAGATCCACGGTCAGAATGCGGTGCTGGTGTGGAAAGCCGGTCAGGCTCACGGCGTGTTGCTGCGTGACCACGATTCGCTGCGCATCCATGTGCCGACGCTGGAACAGAACGGGATGCAGGACCCGGTGTACCGCATCAAGCAGGGCCATGCCAACACGCTTTACCACGAGCGTCTGGACGATCTGCTGTTCTGGCTGCAAACGTTGGGGATTCAGGTCAACATGCGGGCGATTATCGAAACGCTGTCGTTGACCTATGAGGTGGAAGCCGCGACGCTATGGGGCGCGATGCGCCGTGAAATCAACGACGCGATTGACCGCGCCGGTTTCGCCGCCGACACGCAAACGATGCTGAAAACCCGCTTGTTCGACGTGCCGAACTGGCCGCAGAAACTGCTGATCACCCCGATGATCGCCCGCGCCGGCGGACCGGGGAGTATGCCGTTCGGCAAGGGGGAAGTGATTAATCCATTCCGGGCAATTACTGATAAATAGGTTGTCATTAACTTTTTAGTGACGAGCCTGCAGGCTATACGCTGGTTTTTTGGCGTCAAAAACTGTGCTGAGGTGGGCGACTTCGCCGGGTGAGCGGCATGGACGCCGCGAAAGCCCGTGCCGTGCTGGGAGCACGTCACGGGCGGCCCGAACAGCGAAGGCGAACGCCGAAGGAACCGCGACAGCGGCACAGTTTAGCCCTTAGCCAGTGGTCAAGGAGAGGCGGCGTTTGAGCCTCTCCTTGTCGTGCGTGCGATGAAGTTGCAAAGAACTCTCTCAGTTTATCAAGCACGAAATTTCGCACGGTCCCGGCAAGTTTACCGGTAACAAAAATAACACGGCTGTTTATTAACAGCCTCTAACTGTCTGTCAACAGTACAACCTGTAGGGTAGATCACATAGAATCGTGAATGAGTATTTACTTTCGCGCCGCCGATTGCTGCGGTGGTCGCTAAGCCTGTTGCCACTGGGACTGGGCCGGCCTGCGCTGGCCCAGTCGTTGTTGATGCCGCAACGGGTTATTACCCTGTTTCAGGGCGCCACGGATACCGCGGTAGCGCTGGGCGTCACCCCCGCCGGGGTGGTGGATTCGTGGAGCGAGAAGCCGATGTACCGCTACCTGCGCCCGGCGCTGGCCGGCGTGCCGCATGTGGGGCTGGAGACCCAGCCTAGTCTGGAAGACATCGTATTGTTAAAACCGGATACCATCGTCGCTTCACGTTTTCGTCACCAGCGGCTGGAGCCGCTGTTGTCGCAGATTGCGCCGGTGGTAATGCTGGATGAAATCTACCAGTTCAAAAAAACGGTGCAGGTGATGGGGCAGGCGCTTGGGCGTCAGGCGGTGGCCGACACGTTGCTGCAACACTGGCAGCAACGGGTGGCTGGGCTGCGTGAGCAACTGCAACGCCGCTTTGGCGGCGGCTGGCCGCCCAGCGTATCAATACTGGATATCCGCGAAGACCATATCCGTAGCTATTTGCCCGGCAGCTTTCCCGGCTCGGTGCTGAGCGAGCTGGGGTTTGGCTGGAGCGACGCCAGCCGCGCTCAGCCGGGCGTGTCTCTCAAACTGACCAACAAAGAGAGCATCCCGGTGGTGGATGCCGACATCTTTTTCATTTTTCTGCGATCCGAGAGTCCTTCTGTGCAACGCAACTATGAATCCCTGATTCGTCACCCGTTGTGGCAGCAACTCCGCGCCCCGCAGCGCAATCAGGTATGGGTGGTCAATGGCGTCACCTGGAGTCTGTCCGGCGGTATTCTGGGCGCCAACATGATGCTGGACGATATCGCCCGGGTCACCGGCATCGCCGGAGGCGCGTCATGAGTCACGCCGTGATACCGGTTGGGAAGCGGATAGCGCCCGGCCAGGTGCTGGCGGGCGGCGGCGTCTGTCTGCTGGCGCTGGCTTTTCTTAGCCTGATGGTCGGGCCGATAGGGATTGCGCCGTCGCAGGTGCTGGGCGCGCTATGGCACCCGGACCCGCTTAACGTTAACCATATTCTGGTCACCTCGACCCGCCTGTCGCGCACGTTGGTAGCCGTCGTGGTGGGTGGGAGTCTGGCGGTGGCGGGTGCCTTGATGCAGGTGTTGACCCGTAACCCGCTGGCGTCGCCGGGGTTGTTCGGCATCAACGCCGGCGCGATGTTTTTTTTGATCGTCTGTGTGTCGCTGTTTCCCAACGTGGCGATGTCGGTGTGGCTGTGGTCGGCATTTGCCGGTGCGGCGGTGGCCGGGTGTCTGGTGTGGCTGATCGGCACTATGGGCAAGGGCAGCCTTAACCCGTTGCGTATGGTGCTGGCGGGCGCGGCCATCACCGCCATGTTCGCGGCTTTTAGTCAGGCAATGTTGGTGGTGAATCAGGAAGGGCTGGATACGGTGCTGTTCTGGCTGGCGGGCTCGGTGGCCGACCGTGAGCTGGCGACGGTGCTGCCGCTGATGGGCTACTGCCTGACGGCGCTGATCGGTGCGTTGCTGCTGTCGGGGCAGGTCAACGTGCTGAACGCCGGTGAGGCCATTGCCCGCGGGCTGGGGCAGCGCACCGGGCGCATCCGGTTGTTGATGAGCCTGCTTGTCGTCGCGTTGGCCGGCGGCGCGGTGGCGATGGCGGGCAGCATTGGTTTTGTCGGGCTGATTGTGCCGCACATGGCCCGAAAACTGTTGCCCGCCGACCACCGCTGGTTGCTGCCCGGTTGCGCACTGCTGGGGGCCTGTCTGCTGTTGTTGGCGGATATTCTGGCGCGGGTAGTGATTGTGCCGCAGGAAGTGCCGGTCGGCGTGATGACCGCGCTGTTCGGCGCGCCGTTCTTCCTGTTCCTGCTGCGTCGCGGAGGCCGTCATGGATAAGCGCGAAAGAATGGATCCTGTGCTGGTGTGGCGGCAAGGGCGTTTTTCCCGTCAAATTAATCTGACCACCGTTGGCCGGGTATTGCTGGCGCTGCTGCTGGCGCTGGCGGTGATGGTGGCGTCGCTTGGCGTCGGCAAACTGATGTTGTCGCCGTGGGAGGTGTTGCAGGCGCTGTGGTCGTCGCAGCCGGAAGGGGCGACGTTAATCGTCCAGCAGTTACGGCTGCCGCGAGTCGTGCTGGCCGTTTTGGTCGGGGGCGCGCTGGCGGTATCCGGGCTGATTCTGCAAGCGATGATCCGCAATCCGCTGGCCTCGCCGGATATTCTGGGGATCACCAGCGGTGCCAGCGCGGCGGCGGTATTTTACCTGTCGTTTCTCGCCACTACGCTGGGGGCTCACTATCTGCCGCTGGCGGCGATGGTGGGTGCGGCGGTGGCGGTGCTGGCGGTGTACTGGCTGGCGTGGCAGTCGGGCGTCTCGCCGCAACGGCTGGTGCTGACCGGCGTCGGCGTGTCGGCGCTATTGACTGCGGCGACCACTTTCATGCTGGTGTTTAGTCCACTGACCACCACGTTGTCGGCTTATGTCTGGCTGACCGGTAGCGTCTACGGTGCCAGCTGGCGCGAAACCCGCGAGCTGGGAGGCTGGCTGTTGCTGATTGTGCCCTGGCTGGTGCTGCTGGCGCGTCAGGTACGGGTACAGCAGTTGGACGATGGGCTGGCGCAGGGCATTGGCGTGCGGGTGCAATGGTTGCGTCTGGCGCTGCTGCTGCTCAGCGTGGCGCTGGCGGGCGCGGCGATTGCCTGGGGCGGCGCGATGGCGTTCGTCGGGCTAATCGCGCCGCACATTGCCAAACGGCTGGTCGCACCGGCCTTTGCCGGGCAGGCGGCGATGGCGTTTCTCTGCGGCGCCGGGTTGGTGATGGTGGCGGATCTGTGCGGACGAACGCTCTTTTTGCCGCTGGATCTGCCCGCCGGGATTTTCGTTTCGGCGCTGGGCGCGCCGTTCTTTCTGTATTTATTGATAAAACAACGTCATTAAGGAAACGGATAATGACCGCGATTACCAGCCGGGAACTGACCCTTGGCTATGCCCATCAGACCATTATCGACAATCTGGATATCCAACTGCCGAAGGGCAAGGTATCGGTACTGATCGGCAGCAACGGCTGCGGCAAAAGCACCTTGCTCAAGTCTTTCGCCCGGTTGCTCAAGCCGCTGAGCGGTACGGTCATCCTCAATGGCGAGGACATCCACCGCCAGTCCACCGCCGAAGTGGCGCGTGCACTGGCGATTTTGCCGCAGATGCCGGACGCGCCGGAAGGCATTACCGTGAAGCAACTGGTCAGTCTGGGCCGCTATCCTTACCAGAACTGGCTACAGCAGTGGTCGCAAGAAGATGAGCGAATGGTGAATCTTGCGCTGATACAGACCGGCACCGACATGCTGGCGGAACGACCGGTGGATGCGTTATCCGGCGGTCAGCGCCAGCGGGTGTGGATAGCGATGACGCTGGCGCAGGATACCGAGGTGGTGTTGCTGGACGAACCCACCACCTTCCTCGATCTGGCGCACCAGATAGAGGTGCTGGATTTACTGCGTGATCTCAATCGTCAGCATGGCAAAACCATCATCATGGTGTTGCACGACCTCAATCTGGCCTGCCGTTACGCCGACCATATGGTGGCGGTGCATAACCGCACCGCGTTCGCGCAGGGCGCACCGGCCGAGATTCTGGATGAGGCGCTGGTGAAAACGGTGTTCAATCTGGACTGCCGCATCATCCCCGACCCGTTTTTCCACACGCCATTGTGTATTCCGTTCGGGCGAGAGAAACCGCAGGAGAGGGCGGCTGACTCGGGCCAGGCAGATGACAACCGCTATCAGGAAACCGCATGAGTTATCACATGAATCCCCGCGTACCGCCGATCAGTGATGAACTACTGACGGCCTATCGTCAAATCAGTACCTCCACGTTGGGACATTTGACGGAAAGCGGCTATTTGCACGGCATCCGGCCGCTGTTGCCGGATGTGCAGATGGTCGGCAACGTCGTGACGGTTAAGCTGTGCCCGCCGGACGGCGGTGTACTGCGCGAGGCGCTGCTGCTGAGTCAACCGGGCGATGTGTTGGTGGTCGATGCGTCGGAGGAGGAAGATCGCGCCTGCTGGGGCGAGCTGCGTGCGCTGGCGGCCTGTGTGAAAGGGCTGGCGGGGGTGGTGATAGCAGGAGCGGTAACGGATTCACGTGCGCTGCGCCAACTGGAGTTGCCGGTGTTCTGCAAAGGCATCAGCGCCATTACCACCCGTACATTGGGAACGGCGGGCGCGGTCAACGTGCCGGTGACGGTTGCCGGCGTGGCGGTGCACCCCGGCGATGTGGCGATGGGTGATGACGACGGGGTGTTTATCTTGAGTCCTTCAGCCGCCCGCGACTGGCTGGCGAAGGCGTTAGACAAAGAGCACGCCGACGCTGAGCGGCGGGACGCGCTACGGCGGAGGTTGCCGGGGGCTTTCTGATATCGGTGCAAACAAAAAAACCTGCCGAAGCAGGTTTCAGAATAAAGGTTAGCGAATTGATGAAATCCGCTCTAATGCGGCCTGGGCAAGGAACCCTGAGCGGCTCTTAAATTCCGGGTTACTCGCTACGCAACGGTCAATACGGTCAATCAGCGATTTCGGCAACGTGACATTAATTTTCTCTGCCCCACCCATCAGCCGGGTGACATCGATATCAACAACAGCCCAGGTGTAACCGGTGTACTCCGGTGCTTTCGCCAGCGTTCCGACTGATGACACAGCAGGAATATCCTGACCCATCTCGATATGGCCGGTGATCGCGTCTTTGGCATTGGCGATGGCCTCATCAAGCGTATCACCTGCGGAGAAACAGCCCGGCAGATCCGGCACTGTCACGCCGTAGGCATGAGTATCGTCGCCAGCTTCAATTGAAATGGGATAAAACATAATTCAGCCTCTTCACTCACTGCATTTGATGACACAAGAGAAAGTCCGCCAGAATTAGCGGGCCTGAGCATCAGCAGTTGAAACTGCCATCACACGTGTTTCATTCTCTCGTTAAGTGCCTCAATAATGAATGAGTTCACAGAAATTTCATGCTCAGCGGCGGCCTGATTTAAGCGTTCGCCAAATGATTCAGGATAACGCAGTGTGAACGTCTTGATTCTTTCTTGCCGTGCGTAAGGCTCAATACCTGATGCATTGCAATCATCCAGATATTCACGCAGTGAAATCTCACCTTCTTTTTTTAGCCCCTGAATGCTGTCCGACACAAAATCACAATAGCCGGTCAGACCCAAAAACTTGCCACGAAACGCGCCAAGTTCCGGCACATAGCTGATAACAGCCGGTTGTCCGGCTATTTCAATGGTGTTTGGTGCAGATGATTTGCTCATGGCTTCACTCCTATGCTTTCAAGCCAGTCGCGCAGGTTGGTTTTGTCACTCAAATTATTCTGAGTCCGGCACGACGGTATCGGTTATTCCCGGTGCGGGTTGACAATCAACCTGTTGTTCCCACCATGCCGGCGTCGCCGTCGGCGCTCCCAGCGTGACGATTTCCCCCAGCATCGGCATGATCATCGGGAGTTGTCGTTCCCGCGCCAACCGACTGCTGTGGCGTACCGGGTCGGCCCAGTCGTGAAACGCCAGCGCGAACATCCCCCAGTGGATCGGCATAAACAGGCTGGCGCGCACGTCCTGCACCGCCTGCACGGTCTGTTCCGGGTGCATGTGCGAGTCCGGCCAGCGTTGGTTGTACTGGCCGTTTTCCATAAACGCCAAATCAAACGGGCCAAAGCGTTCGCCGATATCGCGGAAGTGCTCGCCATAGCCGGAATCGCCGCTGAAAAAAAGTCGCTCCCGTTGCCCCTGAATCACCCAGGACGCCCACAGCGTGGTGTTGCGGCCGGACAGGCTGCGCCCGGAAAAGTGGTGCGACGGTGTGGCGGTGAACGTGATGCCGTTAAACGTATGAGATTGATACCAGTCCAGCTCCTGAATCCGTTCCGCTTCAATCCCCCACTTTTTCAGGTGTTCGCCCACTTTCAGCGGGGCGATAAAACGGGTCGCGCTGTTGCGAAAGGCGCGAATGGTCTGCTCGTCGAGATGGTCGTAATGGTCGTGCGACAACAGAATGATGTCGATGTCCGGCAGCGCTTCGCGCGCCAGTACCGGCGGCTGAAAACGGCGAAACATAAAGCTGAATGGCGACACGCTGGCGGAAAACACCGGGTCTATCAGGATGCGGGTGTCATCCAGATTGAGCAGCAGGGTCGAGTGTCCGAACCAGATAAATTTGAGGTGTTCGTCGGCCGCGAGGAACGCCTGAAGGTCAGGGGATTGCGTCGGTAGCCGTTGCTCCGGTACGCGCCCTTTGCGTTGAAAACCGAGCCGCCAGATCAACGACAGGCTTTGCCACAGGCTCATCCGCGGCGCTGTCGACGGACGCAGGTTGAAAAAGCGCCCGGTTTCGGGGGAGTAATGTTTCGCGTGCGGGTCTGCCATAGGGTCTCCGGATCGGTGTCACAGAATGGTGACTACCGGTTATATCAGCGTATGGGTATTGATGTGGTGCCAAAAACGGCAGGATTCAAGGCCGGCGCTATTTTCACCTTGTTCGCCATGAAAGATCATTTACCTGCCGTGAGCGGTGTTTGACCCGCCCGCTACCCGAGAGATCCGTGGGTTATCTGTGACGCGGCCGTGTTGGCGGTATGTCGCCACGTCAGTACTTTCTTTCCGAACAGGCGAATTGTTACGCATTTGTGGCGATAGGTTGCCGATATGGCTAAATGCCGATGAGACGTTGGGGGGTGAAGAGGAATTGATTGCCGAAGCAAGCAGGGGGCGCAACGCCATAATGTCGACTAAATAACCACATTTTTCGTTGTGTAATTAATTACATAACGAAAAATCCATCTGCCAATACCCATAAAGAGGGTGAATGTACTATTAAAACCGTAATTTTTGATTTTGCTCAAAATCTCCTCGCGGCGTGTTGTTAGATTTCCCGCAACAAAAAAGACACATAAAATTTATAGGGAAAAACATGCAAGTTAATCGAAGGGGCTTTTTTAAAGTCTGCGCCGGGGGAATGGCAGGGACCACACTCGCTGTTTTAGGATTTACACCCACAGAGGCGATGGCCTCGGTCCGCCAGTACAAGCTGCTGCGGGCGAAAGAAACGCGTAATAACTGCACTTACTGCTCAGTCGGTTGCGGGCTGCTGATGTACAGCCTGGGCGACGGCGCAAAAAACGCCAAACCCGCCATTTTTCATATTGAAGGGGACCCGGATCATCCGGTCAGCCGCGGCTCGTTGTGCCCGAAGGGCGCCGGTCTGGTGGATTACATCCACAGCGAAGGCCGCCTGAAATACCCGGAATACCGTGCGCCGGGCTCGGACAAATGGCAGCGCATCAGTTGGGAAGACGCCATTGAGCGCATCGCCCGGCTGATGAAAAAAGACCGTGACGCCAATTTCGAGCGCGTCAACGCCAAAGGCTCGCTGGTCAACCGCTGGCTGACTACCGGGATGCTGTGTTCTTCCGCCGCCAGTAATGAAACCGGCATTCTCGACCAGAAATTCGCCCGTTCGTTAGGCATGGTCGCCATCGATTGTCAGGCGCGTTTGTGTCACGGCCCGACGGTGGCTGCGCTGGCGCCGACCTTCGGCCGCGGTGCGATGACCAATAACTGGGTGGACATCAAAAACGCCAACGTGATTATCGTGATGGGCGGTAACGCGGCGGAAGCGCATCCGGTCGGTTTCAAATGGGCGGTGGAAGCCAAAACCCACAACGACGCCAAACTGATTGTGGTCGATCCACGTTTTAACCGTTCCGCCGCCGTCGCCGATTTGTACGCGCCGATCCGCGCCGGCTCTGACGCCGCGTTCCTGCTCGGTATCGTCAACTATTTGATTACCCACGATAAGATTCACCACGAGTATGTGAAGTCCTACACCAGCGCCAGCCTGATCGTGCGTGAGGATTTCAGCTTCGACGAGGGGTTGTTCAGCGGTTATAACAACCAGACTCATCAGTATGACAAGAGCAGCTGGCAGTATGAGCTGGGCGCAGACGGCTTCGCCAAACGGGACATGACGCTGACCCATCCGCGCTGCGTATGGAACCTGCTGAAAAAACACGTTTCCCGCTATACGCCGGAAATGGTGACCTCGCTGTGCGGCACGCCGGCGAAAGACTATGAAGAGATTTGCCAGTCGCTGGCCAGCACCTGCGTGCCCAACAGAACCGCCACCTTCATGTACGCACTGGGTTGGACGCACCACACCAACGGCGCGCAGATTATCCGCGCGGCGGCGATGATCCAGTTGTTACTGGGCAACATCGGCATGGCGGGCGGCGGTATCAATGCGCTGCGCGGCCACTCCAACATTCAGGGTTATACCGACCTGGGGCTGCTGAGCCTCAACCTGCCGGGCTATATGCCGTTGCCGTCCGAAAAACAGGGCGACCTGAAAACCTACCTTAGCCAGATAACACCGGATGCGCTGCTGGCGGATCAGGTCAACTACTGGAAGAACACGCCGAAATTTTTTATCAGCATGATGAAAAGCTTCTGGGGCGATAACGCGCAGGCGTCCAACAACTGGGGCTATGACTGGCTGCCGAAGTGGGATCGCAGCTATGACGTGATGGCCCAGACCGAGCTGATGCTGGACGGCAAAATGAACGGTTACATCGTGCAGGGCTTCAACCCGCTGGCGGCGTTCTCCAACAAGAACAAGGCTACTGCCGCCCTGTCGAAACTGAAATACATGGTGGTGATCGACCCGCTGGCGACCGAAACGTCTACGTTCTGGCAGAACCACGGCGAATTTAATGACGTGAACCCGGCCGAGATTCAGACCGAGGTGTTCCGCCTGCCGTCGAGCTGTTTTGCCGAAGAAAACGGTTCTATCGCCAACTCCGGCCGCTGGTTGCAATGGCACTGGGCCGCGGCCGAGCCACCGGCTGAAGCGCTGCACGACGGTAAGATCCTCGGCCGCCTGATGATGCGCCTGCGTGAACTGTACCGCGAAGAGGGCGGCGTCTGCCCGGAACCGGTGATGAACATCAACTGGAACTATCAGGACCCGGAAGACCCGACGCCGGAGGAGATCGCCCGTGAATCCAACGGTATGGCGCTGGCGGACGTATTCGACGACAAAGGCAATCTGGTGCTGAAAAAAGGCCAGCAACTGGCGGACTTCTCGCAACTGCGCGACGACGGCACTACCGCCAGCTTCTGCTGGATTTACGCCGGGAGCTGGACCGAAGCCGGCAACCAGATGGCGAATCGCGACAACACCGACGTCGGCCTTGGCGCCACGCCGGGTTGGGCCTGGTGCTGGCCGCAGAACCGCCGCATTCTGTACAACCGCGCCTCGGCGGACCTGCAAGGCAAACCCTGGGACAGCAAACGTAAACTGCTGGAATGGACCGGCCAGAAATGGAAGGGCATCGACGTGCCGGATTTCGCCGCCACGGTGCCGCCGGGCAAAGACACCATGCCGTTCATCATGCTGCCGGAAGGGGTGGCGCGCCTGTTCTCGCTGGACAAACTGGCGGATGGCCCGTTCCCGGAACACTACGAGCCGATAGAAAGCCCAATCGGCACCAACCCGCTGCACCCGGCGGTGGTGTCTAACCCGGCGGCGCGTCTGTTTGCGCGTGATGCAAAAACCATGGGCAAGGCGAGCGATTTCCCGTACGTCGCCACCACCTATTCCATTACCGAGCTGTTCCGCCACTGGACCAAACATGCGCGCATGAACGCGATTGTTCAGCCGGAGCAGTTTGTCGAAATCGGCGAAAACCTGGCGAAGAGCAAAGGCATTAAAGCCGGCGATATGGTGAAAGTGTCCTGTCAGCGCGGTTACATCAAAGCGAAAGCGGTGGTGACCAAGCGCATCAAAACGCTGACCGTGGCCGGAAAAGCGATTGAGACCGTCGGTATTCCCTGTCACTGGGGATTTGAGGGCACGACGCGCAAGGGATTCCTGGCGAATACCCTGACGCCCAGCGTCGGCGATGCCAACTCGCAAACGCCGGAATACAAGGCGTTCCTGGTCAATGTGGAAAAGGTGTAAAGGGTAAACGTTATGTCAATGCAATCTCAGGATATTATCCAGCGTTCGGCCACCAGTAGCCTGACGCCGCCGCCACAGGTTCGGGATGATAAAAGCGAAGTCGCCAAGCTTATCGACGTCACCACCTGTATCGGCTGTAAAGCCTGTCAGGCGGCGTGTTCCGAGTGGAACGACATCCGTGATGAAGTCGGCCACAACGTGGGGGTGTACGACAACCCCACCGATTTGAGCGCGAAATCCTGGACGGTGATGCGTTTCTCCGAGGTGGAGAGCGCAGATCGTCTGGAGTGGTTGATTCGTAAGGACGGCTGTATGCACTGCGCCGAGCCGGGCTGCCTGAAAGCCTGCCCGTCGGCCGGGGCGATTATTCAGTACGCCAACGGTATCGTCGATTTTCAGTCTGAACACTGCATCGGCTGTGGTTACTGCATCGCCGGGTGCCCGTTCAACATTCCGCGCTTAAACAAGCAGGATAACCGCGTCTACAAATGTACGCTGTGCGTGGATCGCGTCAGCACCGGTCAGGAGCCGGCCTGCGTGAAGACTTGCCCGACCGGCGCCATTCATTTCGGCACCAAGGAAGAAATGAAGAACGTGGCGGCCGAACGTATCGCCCATCTGCAAAAACGCGGCTACGCCAACGCCGGTCTGTATGACCCTGAGGGCGTCGGCGGCACCCACGTCATGTATGTGTTGCATCATGCGGATAAACCATCGCTGTATCACAACCTGCCGGATAACCCGAAAATCTCGACGCCGGTTAACCTGTGGAAAGGTATTCTTAAGCCGCTTTCGACATTGGGCTTCGTCGCGACCTTCGCCGGGCTGATGTTCCACTATATCGGCATTGGGCCGAACACCGAAGAGACTGCGCATCCGCACGAAGGGCAGCCGCACGAAGGAGACGATAAGCATGAGTAACCCAAAAATGATTGTGCGCACCAAATTCGCCGACCGTGTTTGCCACTGGATTGTGGTGATAAGCTTCTTTCTGGTGGCGCTGTCGGGCATCGCGCTGTTTTTCCCGACGCTGCAATGGTTGACGCAAACCTTCGGTACGCCGCAGATGGGGCGCATCATGCACCCGTTCTTCGGTATTTTGATTGTGGTGTGTCTGGTGCCGATGTTTATCCGCTTTGTCGGTCATAACATCCCCAAACGCCGCGATCTGCCGTGGTTCCTCAATATCATCGAGGTACTGAAGGGCAACGAGCACGAAGTCGCCGATGTGGGTAAATACAACCCCGGTCAGAAAATGATGTTCTGGAGCATCATGGGATTAACGCTGGTGTTGCTGATTACCGGCGTCATCATGTGGCGGCCGTACTTCGCGCACCTGTTCCCGATCGATGTGGTGCGTTACGCCATTCTGTTGCACGCCACGGCGGCCATCGTGCTGATCCACGCGATTCTGATCCATATGTACATGGCGTTCTGGGTCCGCGGTTCCATCAAAGGCATGATCGAAGGCAAGGTGTCTGAAAAATGGGCGCTGAAACACCACCCGCGCTGGGCGCGCGATGTGATCGGCAAAGCCAATAAAGACAAGAAATAACCTTTCCCTGCTGGCGGTTCCCGTTCGGTGCGGGAACCGCCAGGCTGTTCGCAAAACATCCAGCTATTTATCAACAGCCTCTCGATTCCCGCCGTCATCCCCCCCTTGCCGCGATTTGTGATAGTCTGGCGCGTAACAGAATTTAGGGTGAGTGATGCGCCATGTCACTGAAACAGATTGCAAAAACGCTGGGGTTGTCGGTCACGACCGTCAGCCGGGCGCTGAACGGCTACGATGACGTAGCCGCCGAGACGCGCCAGCGGGTAGAAGACGAGGCGCGACGCCTCGGCTATCGCCCCAATACCTTTGCTCGTCGTCTGAAAATGGGGCGCATTGATGCGGTTGGCTTGGTGTTCCCGTTGCAACCCGCACCGCTCAGCAATACCACCTTTATGGAAATGGTGGCGGAAATCAGTCATGAGCTGGCGAAGCAGGAGATCGACCTGCTGTTGATCGCCGACGAAGGGCAGGCCGATCACCACGCGTTTTTGCGCATGATTGAAAGCCGCCGGGTGGATGCGTTAATCGTCGCGCATACCCTGCAACAGGACCCTCGCCTGCAATACCTGCAATCGATCGGCTTTCCGTTTCTGGCGCTTGGGCGCAGCGATTTGCCGATGCCTTATGCCTGGTTCGATTTCGACAATCAGGCCGGCGCGGCGCTCGCCACCCGCCATTTGATCGCCCTCGGGCACCGCCATATCGCTTTTCTTGGCGAGCATCATCCGCAATCGTTTATCGCCCAGCGCCGTGCCGGTTATCTGGCGGCGTTGGCGGCCGGCGGCATTGCCCGGCGCGACGAGCTGTTGCGTCAGGTGGCGCCATCACGCCGGGAGGGGTATCTGGCGACCCGGCAATGGCTGGCTTTGCCGCAGCCGCCTACCGCCATCGTCATCGACGGCAGCACGCAGGGAGAAGGGGCGGCGCTGGCATTACGCGACAGCGGTCGCCTGCACGGCAAGCAGGCGGTATCGCTGATCGTCTATGACGGCCTGCCTGCCGACTCGCTACTAGAGATACCGGTCACCGCCATTACACAGGCTACACGCTTAGAAGTGGGGCAGCAGATCGCCCATATGGTGTTCCGTTTGCTGGCAGGCGATGCGCCGTCGTCGTTGCAGGTGCTGTGGCAACCGCAACTGCGGGCCGGACAGACGGATAACCCGCCGCCGCAAGCAGAATAACCGTCTTCGCCAGTATGCTCATGTCAGCGTTTTCCACGTTCGTTTTTTAACCCGATCACAAAACCGAAACGTTTCGGTTTTTATCCGAAACGTTTCGGAATACAACTAACCTCATCAACCATTCAGGAGGATGAGGATGGAAACAACGTTGATTCGTCTCACCAGCCCGGTGACCGACGTGATTGTGCGCTGCCGGCCGGCGGCGGAAATACTGTACTGGGGCCCGCATCTGGCGGCGTTTTCACCGCAGGATGCGGAAAGTCTGTCGCGGCCGGTGGCGAACGGCCGGTTGGATGTGGATGTGCCGGTAACGCTGGCGGCGGAAACCGGACGGGGGCTGTTCGGTTCGCCGGGCATTGAAGGGCATCGCAACGGTCTCGATGCCTTTGCGGTGCTAACCACCGTCGCGGTGCGTCAGCCGGACCCGCAGCAACTGGTCATTGAAGCGGAAGACCGTCAGGCCGGCCTGCGCCTGACCAGCGAATTGCGGCTGCACGCCGACAGCGGGGTACTGCAACTGCGCCACTGCCTGACTAACCTGCATCCGGGCGACTGGCAGGTACAGCGGCTGGCGGTCACGTTACCGTTACCGGAGTCGGCGGCGGAGGTGATGGCGTTTCACGGCCGCTGGGTGCGGGAATTTCAGCCGCACCGTACGCTGTTAGCGCACGGCAGTCTGGTGCAGGAAAACCGTCGCGGACGCACTTCGCATGAATATTTTCCGGCGATGGTGAGCGGCGAGCCGGGATTCGCCGAGCAGCAGGGCCGGGTATGGGGGGCGCACCTCGGCTGGAGCGGCAACCATCGGTTGCGTACGGAAGTGAAAACCGATGGCCGGCGGCTGGTGCAGGCGGAGGCACTCTACCTGCCCGGTGAAATCACGCTGGCGCAGGGGGAGTCGCTGACTACACCGTGGCTGTACGCCGCCTGTTCTGAGCAGGGGCTCAACGGCATGAGCCAGCAGTTTCACCGCTTTTTGCGTCAGGAGATTATTCGGTTTCCGCACGCCAAAGCGCGCCCGGTCCACCTTAACACCTGGGAAGGCATCTACTTTAAGCATGACCCGGCCTACATCATGCAGATGGCGACGCAGGCCGCGGCGCTGGGCGTCGAGCGCTTTATCATCGACGATGGCTGGTTTCGCGGGCGCGACCATGACCGTGCCGCGCTCGGCGACTGGTACGTGGACTCGGATAAATACCCGCAAGGGCTGATGCCGGTGATAAACCATGTGCGGGAGCTGGACATGGAGTTCGGTATTTGGGTCGAACCGGAAATGATCAACCCGGATTCCGATCTCTATCGTGCACACCCGGATTGGCTGTTGGCGCTGCCCGGCTACGATCAGCCGACCGGCCGCTATCAGTATGTGCTCGACTTGTCTAACCCCGAGGCGTTCGATTACCTGCTGGCGCGCCTGAGCTGGCTGCTGGGCGAACACCCGATCGACTACGTGAAATGGGATATGAACCGCGAGTTGGTGCAACCGGCTCATCAGGGGCGGGCGGCGGCCGACCGCCAGACCAAGGCGTTTTATCGTCTGCTCGATGTGCTGGGCGAGCGCTTCCCGCAGGTGGAGTTTGAGTCTTGCGCGTCGGGCGGTGGGCGCATCGATTATGAAGTGTTGCGGCGTTGCCACCGTTTCTGGGCATCCGACAACAACGATGCGCTGGAACGGCAGACGATTCAGCGCGGTATGAGTTACTTCTTCCCACCTGAAGTGATGGGCGCGCACATCGGTCACCACCGCTGTCACGCTACCGGACGTCAGCACGGCATTGCTTTTCGCGGCCTGACGGCGCTGTTCGGCCATATGGGGATCGAACTGGACCCGGTACGTGCCGATGCGCAGGAACAGGCCGGTTTTCGCCATTACGTGGCGCTGCACCGCCAGTATCGCACGCTGTTGCACACCGGCTGCCTGTGGCGCGTTGACATGGCCGATGCCGCTACGCAGGTGCAGGGGGTGGTCAGCGAGGATAGGCGTCAGGCGCTGTTTCTGATAACGCAACTGGCGATGCCGGATTACGCGCTGGCCGGGGTGCTGCGTGTCCCCGGTCTGGACGCGCAAGCCCGTTACCGACTGACCGTGGTGGACCACCCTGACCTGAAACCGGTCATCGAGGGCGGCAGCACCATGCGGCAGTTGCCGACATGGATGGCGGCACCGGCTGAATATAGCGGCGAATGGTTGATGAAAGCCGGGCTGCGTCTGCCTATTCTCAACCCGGAAACGGCGCTGTTGCTGGAACTGGAACGTCTGTAATTCAGCGGGAGAGGGCAACCTCTCCCCCGACCGGCCCTTTTAAGGATACTGCTATGGACATCAGCCAACCGACCCTACACGCGACGACACATAAACATAACCGTAATTTCTGGATTTTCGGCCTGTTCTTTTTTTTGTATTTCTTCATCATGGCGACCTGCTTTCCGTTTCTGCCGGTGTGGCTGGCGGAGGTGATTGGCCTGAATAAAACCCAGACCGGGGTAGTGTTTTCCGCCATTTCGCTGTTCGCCATTCTGTTTCAGCCGTTGATGGGCGTATTGTCGGACCGGCTGGGGTTGAAAAAACACCTGCTGTGGGTGATTGCCATTCTGCTGTTTTTGTTCGCGCCGTTCTTTCTGTATGTGTTTGCGCCGCTGCTTAAGGTGAATAGTTTACTGGGGGCGGTGGTGGGCGGCGTTTACATCGGGCTGGTGTTTTCCGCCGGTTCCGGCGCGGTGGAAGCTTACATCGAGCGCGTCAGCCGCCAAAGTGGTTTTGAGTATGGTAAGGCGCGGATGTTCGGTTGCCTGGGCTGGGGGTTGTGCGCATCCACCGCCGGTATTCTGTTTAACGTTAACCCGGCGCTGGTGTTCTGGATGGGGTCCGGCGCGGCGGTGATGCTGTTGGCGCTGCTGCTGATAGCCCGCCCGGAATCGCACCCGACGGCGCAGGTGATGGACGCGCTGGGTGCCAATCAGCCGCAGGTAACGCTGAAAATGGCGACCGGCGTATTTGGCGATCGCAAACTGTGGATGTTTGTGTTGTACGTGGTCGGCGTGGCCTGCGTGTACGACGTGTTCGACCAGCAGTTCGCCAACTTCTTCAAATCGTTTTTCGCCACGCCGCAACAGGGTAACCAGGTGTTTGGGTTTGCCACCACGCTGGGTGAACTGGCGAATGCCGTCATCATGTTCTGCTCGCCGTGGATCATCAATCGTATCGGCGCCAAAAACACGCTGCTGGTGGCGGGGACCATCATGACGGTGCGGATTGTCGGGTCGGCGTTCGCCACCACGGCAGTGGAAGTGGTGGCGCTGAAAATGCTGCACGCGCTGGAAGTGCCGTTCCTGCTGGTCGGCGCGTTCAAGTACATCACCACCACCTTCGACACTCGGCTATCCGCCACCATTTATCTGATTGGTTTTCAGTTTGCCAAACAGCTGGCGGCGATCTTTCTGTCGGCGATGGCGGGCAATCTGTATGACCGCATCGGTTTCCAGCACACTTATCTGATCCTCGGCGCTATTGCCCTGACGGTGACGATTATCTCGGCGTTTACCTTGTCTGGTTCGCGCACGACCACGCAACCGGCGTATCGTACTACGTTATCCTGACGACGGTTATCCTGACGTCGATTCTTCTGAAGAGCGGTTGTTCTGGCAAGCGAGCGGGTCGGCCGCGTTTCACGTCGGCCGACCTTGCACGCACCGGCATAACCGCATGTGGCGATGCCACCAGCAGAACGACTAGTTTTTAACGGTATTAATAGCCCAGATATCTTGCGCCAGCCGGCGATCGAGCAGATAGGCGTACGGCATATAGAAATAGCCGTTTTCACCCACCGCTTTCCCCCATGAGTTGCGGAATTTAAACAACTGAGTGGCGTTGTCATACCCCACGCACAGCACCGCATGGCCGCCTTCCGGCTTATCTTTGCCGCTGGGCAACGGCACCACCACCGGCAGGTTTTGCAGGTCAATCCAACTGGAATAGACCGTAAAACCGAACACAAACGGAAAACCGCAGGCCAGGCAGCCTTGCAGATGCGCCAGGTCCTGATGTAACCGCTGGTAGTTGGTGATGGTGTATTTCAGTGCATCCTGATAGCACCGTTCCGGTGGTTTGGTGGCCGCCGGCGCGCCGGGGGGAAATTCTCCGCCTTCTTCCTGAGCCGGCGTCGCGACGTAGGGCCATTCATCTTCCGGGCAGACGCCGAGTTTGTGCAACGCTTTGATGCCGTCGCGCAGCATGGCGCCGGCGTCGTAGTTGACGTCGCCTTCAATGGTGCGTTCGTTGTAGTAGATAAATAGCCTCGACGGGATGAAATTCGGTCGCTCGCCGGCTTTAAGGCGATCAAACTGTACGGCGCCCGCCAGCGCGTTAGCGGTACAGGAACCGATAGGACCCTGATCGTAGACTTCAAAGGTCGGAGTCAGGTCGACTTTGGCCGGCAACACTTTCAGTACGCTTGGGTCTGGCGTGTAGTGATGATCACGGATATCCGGGGTATCAGGAAGATAGCCCAGGCGCGATTTACGTCTTTTCGTCAGCATAACGATTAACCTCATGATGGTAGGGTTCCCGCCTATTGTTGGCGATGTGGGTTATTCAGCCATCGGAATGGGTTGAGAGATGATGAACGGCCGATGATCGTCTGTTGCAGGATGTGAAGCGGGAAACTCCGACAGTCCGCCGGCCTGCCGCCGCCGACATCCAATGCGGTTTACACCGGTAACACCGTGGTTTGATTCGTTACATCTTGTTGAACAGGCACCGAGCGTGCCGGTAGACCTGATTGACCCTTTGCGCTACCGCCGACCCGGCACTGGAGGCGGGAAGCCCGGTATGATGAGATTGTCGGGATGACACGGTGGCGATGAACGGCGAGCGGGCGGTGACGCAGATGGCCCGCGCCAATTACGATAAACCATTGTCAGACGTGCGATAATGCCGCAAACAACCCCGGCTGTTTGCGAACAGTCTGGCGTCGGAGACGTCTTTTTTATTATTGAAGGGAGTACAGAGGAACGACATGCCTGCACCCATCAGATATGTTCAGGATAGCAGCCCGTTGCCGGATCAGGCGGACGTGGTGGTGATTGGCGCCGGGATTGCCGGTGTGGCGGCAGCCTATGAGCTGGCGAAAAAAGGCGTCAGCGTGTTGCTGTTGGAAAAGGGGCTGGTCGGCGGCGAGCAATCCAGCCGCAACTGGGGTTGGTGCCGACAGCAAAACCGCGATGAGCGCGAGTTGCCGCTGATTATCTACGCGCTGCGTCGCTGGGAGGAACTGCAACTGGAAACCGGTGAAGAACTAGGGTTTCGCCGCAGCGGCTTGCTGTACACCACCCTGGATCAGGCGGAAATCGATGCCTGGGACAAGTGGGGCAAGATGGCGAAAGGCTACGGTGTGCGCAGCGACATCCTCAATGCCGAACAGGCCAAAGCGATGACGCCGGGCAGCACCACCGCGTGGCTGGGCGGGGTATCGTCGCCGACCGACGGCCATGCCGAACCGGCGCTGGCCTGTGCCGGGCTGGCTATTGCCGCGCAACGCCTTGGCGCCAGCGTGATCCAACAGTGCGCGGTGCGCGGGCTGGATATCAGCGGCGGTCGGGTCAGCGGGGTGTGGACCGAGCGCGGGCGGGTGAAAACCTCAACGGTGATTTGCGCCGGCGGCGTCTGGAGCTCGCTGTTCTGCCGCCGCCACGGCATCGAACTGCCGCTGGGCAATGTCATCGGCACCGCGTTTCGTACCGCGCCGATCGAACAGGCGATCAGCCTGCCGTTTTACACCGCGGCGTTTGCTTGCCGCCCGCAACTGGACGGCAGCTATACGGTGTCGGTGTCCGGGCGCGGCCGGTTGGAACCGGGATTCCAGAGCTTGCGCTATGCCCGTCAGTTTTACCCCACTTTTCGCGCACGGCGCAAAAATCTGTCGTTCCATCCCGGCATCATGCCGTTCCTGTCTGGACCGGAAACGTGGGCGAGCTGGTCGTTTGACGGTCTGTCGCCATTTGAGAAAACCCGTATTCTCGATCCGGCGCCGGACATGGCGATGGTGAACGACGGGCTGGCGGCGATGCGGCGTGAATACCCGGCCTTGGCCGCTCTGCGCGTGGTGCAGGCGTGGGGCGGTATGATCGATAGCACGCCGGACGCCATTCCGGTGATTTCGCCGGTAGCAAGCCTGCCGGGGCTGATAGTGTCTGCCGGGTACAGTGCGCACGGTTTCGGCATCGGACCGGGCGCCGGCCGGTTGGCGGCGGATCTGGTAACCGGCGATACCCCGGTGGTGGACCCGACGCCGTTTCGCTATGCCCGCCTGGTGGACGGCTCCGGGCTGAAAGCGCCGGGCATGATGTGAGGACAGAACATGACGATAACGTTACGCGCCATGACGGCGGCGGATGCTGATTTCGGCTGGTCGCTGACGCAGCAGATGCACTGGCCGCACCGGTTGGAAGACTGGCAGGACGCCTTGCTGCTGGGGGAAGGGCTGGTGGCGGAAGAGCAGGGGCAACCGCTGGGAACCGCGCTGTGCTGGCGGTGGGGGGAGCGCTGGGCCACCATCGGCCTGGTGGTGGTGGACGCGCAACAACAAGGGCGCGGCATCGGCCGACGATTGATGGACGGGCTGTTGGCCGGTCTTGACGGTTATCAGGTGCGGCTGCACGCCACGGCGGCCGGGCAGGGGCTATATTCCCGGCTGGGATTTGCGCCGGTGGGCGAAACGCATCAATACCAATGCCCGCGGTTGCCGACGATCGCCGTGCCTGCCTTGTCTGATGGGCGGCGGTGGCGAGCCGCCATTCCGGCGGATGCGCCCTCTCTTACGGCGTTGGATCAACAGGCGCATGGGTTGGCGCGCCCGGCGCTGATTGCCTGGCTGTTGCGTCAGTCGATGCCGGTGCGGGTGCTGGAACAGCATGGCCGTACCGCCGGGTTTGCCGCGCTGCGCCGTTTTGGCCGCGGCTATACCATCGGCCCGGTGATTGCCGACAGTGCGGAGAATGCCCGTTTGTTGATAGCGACCTTGATGGCTGAGGTCAGCGGCGAATTCGTCCGCATCGACAGCGACGCTGCGCTTGGATTGGGCGCTTGGCTGGCGGATTGCGGGCTGCAACAGGTGGATGCGCCGGTGACCATGATCCGCGGTGCGCCGTGGCGGCCTGAAACGGGCGGCATGAGTGCCTGGGCGTTAATGACGCAAGCGATGGCCTAATGAGGTTGGTGAAGCCCCCGTTGCAACGGGGGATAAGAATATCGCGGGTTTACTGACCGGATTACTGAATCGTCCGGTTACGCCCTTCGCGTTTGGCGGTATAGAGGTTTTTGTCCGCGAGAGGAAATAGCTCATGCACCGTATCCACCAGATATTTTCCCGATGTGGGCGCATGAGCGATACCGATGCTGACCGTCACCGGGACAGGCTGTTGGTTGAATAAAAACACCGTTTGCTGGATGGTCTGACGCAGGCTATCGGCCAGCCGGTAAAACGCCGACGGATTGTAGTTAAAACACACCACGGCGAACTCTTCTCCGCCGATACGGCTGACCAATCCCTGCGCAGAAACCGCCTGCTGTATCACCTTGGCGACCTGACGCAGAATTTCATCGCCGCAGTCATGCCCGAAGCTATCATTGATGTTTTTGAAGTGATCAATGTCGATCAGCATGATATTGACGGCATCGTGCTGGGATTTAACGCTTTGACCGTGCGTGGTCAGCGCTTCGGTAAACCCGTAGCGCGATAAAGTATTGGTCAGAAAGTCATGGCTGGCTTGTTGCAACAAACGTGCATTCAACTGGCGAATGGTGCGGGCGTTGGTCGCCATCATCAACGGGCTGAAGATCGTCGCGGCGATACCGATGCGAGCGATGATGATTTGGTGCATGAAGTACGGGTCTTGCGGGCTATAGAACGCGTAAACGTGTTCGGCGGTGAGAATAAGCTCCGTGGCGCCGACGCACAAGGTAATCAGCCTAATCAGCCATAACGGATAGACAATCGCGCACCAGGTCAGTGCGGGCAACGGAAACGCCAGAATGGCGACCGGGCCGAGCAACGGCGCCACCACGATAGAGACCAGCAGCAATAATAATGGCAGAGCATCCGACAGCCGCAGCATCGGCAGTTGCAACGGTATCTGGCTGCGCAAGGTGAGCAGTAACGGCAGGAACAAGACGGCGGTGTAGAATTGATCGCTGAACCAGTTGAGGAAGTGGCTGCGAAATACCGCGGCGGGGAATGCCGGCCAGGGTTGTTGTGCCAGCGCCCCCACGAAACCGCACGCCAGCGCCGCTATCATACAGGCGGCGAAGACATACAACGAACTGACCATATCCGTTTCCCGGCGAGCCAGAAAACCCGGCCAGTTGAGTAACTGGGTAAGGACGACGATAAACGCGATGTTGGCGGAATTGATGGTCAGCGCGCTGGTGCCCCAGCCGTAGAACAGCGTGTCCTGCAAGATCATGGCCGCGTAGGCGACAAGGTAATACCAGGGGGTATTCAGGTATCTGCAGCGGTAAAACAGGGCGGCGACGATAATGTTCACCGGCCAGAATACCGACAGATCCAGTTCGGACAGGCGAGCATGTGCGCCAATATTGCACCCTACCAGCGTCACCATGAAGACATTCACACTGTTCAGCCCGGTGTTGCCATTTTTAAATAACGCCAAGTTCAAATGCATACCATCAATCCACTTTCAGGTTTAGAGCCTTCCCCTGGCGTTAGTCGTTGTAGGTTTTGTGGCTGCCTGGCGGCCACAGATTACGCGCAGAGCCGGTATAATACCGTGTTATACCCATCATACTTCAAGTTATCGATCCCGCGTCTTGCCGACGGGTCGCCGATGTGAACCCGTGTTCCAACGGCTGCCGACAGTAACACGATTCAACACGTGCGCCGACACGTGGGGGTATTGACCCGATTCGCCGGTTGCCTCGCCCTTTCAGGACCGCAGCGAGCTGCGTTCAAATCTGCTCCCGGCAGAGTTGTCGCTCACCCCAGTCAAGCTCCTGGGGACTCACTCAGTTGCCGTGTTACAAGGCTCTAACGAGCCAACGCGTGGCGTTGTTCAACACGCAAGCGTGTTGTCCTGCAACTCGAATTATTTTGGGTATAGATATAAATGATATTAAAAAAGTCTGTTTAGCACTGTTTCTCTTTTATTCTATTTCTGTCAATTCGTTACGGGCAAGAGGTCTCAGGCCAGGTTATGCCTGCTTTTATTGATGGCGGTGTTGGCGAGGTGACCCGTCGGGGGCGGTGTCGGGCTGAAGATAATTCCTTGAAACTGATGGCAGGATAATCCCTATCTGGTTGTATCGGCTGTCTCCATGATCAACGGATTACAAGAGACAGCCTGCCGTCGGGGCTGGTGGGGATCAGACGTAAGAATCGTCGTCGTCGTAAGAGTCATCGGCTGCGAAATCGTCGTAGTCGTTACTCTGTGGTTCGTTGCCGGCGTTGTTCCAGAGAGTGTTGTTGGCCGTACCGTTGAAGGTGTCCAGATTATCTGCGCTGAAATCACGGAAGCTATCGTTGACGTTATCCAGCGGATTCTCGTTAAGCATCGGTGTTTCATTGATGATGTTGACGATCTCTTCCGGCTGCGAGCGGTGGAACATGCCGGTCAGCATGTCCGCCAGCACCACACCGCCCGCCACGCCGGCGGCGGTCTGCAATGCGCCGCTCAGAAAACCGCCCGCACGGGATGGTGCTGGTTGGGCGTAGCCCGGCGCAGGCTGGCCATAACCGGCGGCCGGCGGCGTATACCCCATCGGTTGGCTATTATAGCCGGAGGATTGACCATAACCGGCCGGTTGCGACGGTTGTACCGGTTGCGGCGCGCTGCTGCGACTGCCGCCGCCGAACAGGCCGGCCAGAAAACCGCCGCTGCTTTGTTGCGGGCGGGCGGCGGCGTCTTGCTTCAGCCGGTTAATCTCCGCTTCCAGCTCTTTTACCCGTTGGTCCAGCTGTTTCAGCGCCGCTTCCTGAATGATCATCGCCTGCGCCATGTAGTAAGGCGCGGCGGGTTGCTGGCGGATGTATTCGTTGATTTGCTGTTCTGCCTTGAGATCCCGAGGGCCTGTGTTGGTCTCGGCTGTTTTCAGTCGGCTAAACAGACCATCAATAAGGCGTTGTTCTTCAGATTGCATAGGATTACCTCAAGAGATATTAGATTAAGAAATATTGGATTGCGGGCCTGTTCAGTCAGGCACTGTGGCTGTTTTGTCTCACCCTTCGCCGCCATCCTACTGCGTTCCGACAGGCTAATACACGATTGTCGGGTAAAGCTGCTTACAAATTTGTTACCAATTACAGCAAATTCGCGTCGGTTGCTCTGCAAATTTCCGTCTTACCTTTGCCGCTATTGATATTTTACCTGCAGCGGAAATGGGTGATTAATACCCCTCAGACGTCTTCGCCGTTATGGCTTGATGACGCCATCTTTTGGGTTCGTTTTACGAGCCGGTTTCCTGAATGATCGACGCGAGGAATCACCATGTCCCATCTGTCCTGTTGCGGTTACTCCATGCTGAATGTCATGACCTTGATATATTTCATTACCGGAGTCCGCCATGAGCCATACCGCAAACTTACCCGTACTCAATTTTTCTCTGCTTGACGGAAATTCGCGGCAACGCGCCGATTTCCTGCACCAACTGAATCACGCTGCGCGTGAAACCGGCTTCTTCTATCTGACTCACCACGGCGTCGACTCGAAACTGCAACAACGCGTTCAATGGCTGTCGCGTGCTTTTTTCTCCCTGTCGGACGCGGAAAAACAACGCGTGGCGATGATTCACTCTCCCCATTTTCGTGGCTACACCCTTGCCGGCGCGGAGCGTACTCGCAGCGAGCCGGACTGGCGTGAACAGTTCGATATTGGGGCCGAACGCCCGCCGCTGCGCCTGTTGTCGGGCGATCCGGCCTGGCGGCGACTACAGGGGCCGAACCAGTGGCCGGCGTCGCTGCCGCAACTGAAAATCGCGTTGCTGGAGTGGCAGCAAACCCTGACCCGCATTTCGCTGCGTCTGTTGCGTGCTTTCGCTGAAGTGCTGGGGCTGCCGGTAACCGCGTTTGACGCACTGTACGGCAGTAAACCCAACGAGCATATCAAGCTGATTCGCTATCCCGGTCGCTCGGCGGCAGACGGCCGGCAGGGCGTCGGCGCGCATAAGGATTCCGGTTTCCTGACGCTGTTGTTGCAGGATAAGCAGTCTGGTTTGCAGGTGGAAGTCGAACCGGAACACTGGGTGGACGCGCACCCGCTGCCGGGGTCGTTTGTGGTCAATATCGGCGAACTGCTGGAGCTGGCGACAAACGGTTATCTGCGCGCCACCGTGCACCGGGTGGCGTCGCCGCCGGTTGGTCAGGATCGCTTATCCATCGCGTTCTTTCTCGGCGCGCAACTGGATGCGGTGGTGCCGGTGTTTCCGCTGTCGCCGGCGTTGGCAGAGCTGGCGCACGGGCCGGCCAGCGACCCGAACAATCCACTGCTGCGTGAAGTGGGCTGGAACTACCTGAAAGGGCGTTTGCGTTCCCATCCGGACGTGGCGAAGCGCTATTACGGCGATGTATTGCAAGCGCAGCAGCAGGCGGTCACCGCCTGAATTCGATTAGCGATCAAAATGAACATCATCAAGGGATAACAAAATGAAAAATAATAATTTTTTTACTCTGACGGCAATCGCGTTGGTCATGGGGCTGTCGGTCTCGGCGCAGGCGGCCGATGCTTTGCGGGTGGCGGCGGACCCGGTGCCACATGCGGAAATTCTGGCGCAGATTCAAAAGACCGACCCGTCGCTGACGCTGAAGGTGGTGGAACTGAGCGGTAACGTGAATGCCAACGAACTGCTGGCCAGCGGCGATGTGGACGCCAACTACTTCCAGCACGTGCCTTATCTGCGCGATCAGGAAAAAGCGTTGGGCAAACAATTCGTGGTGGCGGCCACGGTGCATATCGAGCCGCTGGGGATTTATTCCCGCAAATACAAATCGCTCCACGAGCTGAAGGAGAACGCCACCGTGGCGGTGCCGAACAACGTCACCAACCTCAGTCGTGCGCTGTACCTGTTGCAAGGGCAGGGCTTGATCAAACTGAAAGCGGGCTATAACGACCCGGCGAAAGATCAGGCGACGCCGAAAGACATCGCCGACAACCCGAAGAAACTGAAGATCAAAGAGATTGAGGCGGCGCAGATCCCCCGCTCGTTGGATGACGTCGATCTGGCGGTAATCAACGGCAACTACGCGCTGGAGGCCGGGCTGGTGCCGTCGCGCGATGCGCTGGGGCTGGAAAGCGCCAGCCACAACCCATACGCCAATATTCTGGTGACCACGCCGGCGCTACAAAACGATCCGCGTATTAAACAACTGGCGAAGGATCTGGAATCCAAAGCCACCGCGGACTTCATTGGCCAGCGTTATCAAGGGTCGGTGATTGCGGTGGCGGGGCAATAACGCATGATTCGCATCGAACGGCTGGGGAAACGCTATCCGGGCTGCGCGCAGCCTGCGCTGGAGAACGTGTCGCTGACCATCCCGTCAGGGGCGGTGTACGGTATTCTCGGCCGTAGCGGCGCCGGCAAGAGCACGCTGATCCGTTGTCTCAATCTGCTGGAGCGGCCCACCGCGGGCCGTATTCTGATGGACGACTGCGACATCGCCGGCCTGTCGCCGCAGGCGTTGCGCCAGCAGCGGCAGCGAACCGGCATGATTTTCCAGCATTTCAATCTGCTGCACGCCCGCACGGTGCGGGATAACGTGGCGGTGCCGCTGGAAATCGCCGGGGTCGGCAGGCGTGAACGGGAAGCGCGCGTAACGGAATTGCTGGCGTTAGTCGATTTGAGCGACAAAGCGCTGGCTTACCCGTCGCAACTGTCCGGCGGGCAGAAACAGCGGGTCGGCATCGCCCGCGCACTGGCGGCCCAGCCGCGTTATCTGCTGTGCGACGAGGCTACCAGCGCGCTCGACCCGGAAACCACCGCGTCGATCCTGGCGTTGCTGGCCGACATCAACCGGCAACTGGGGTTGACCATTGTGTTGATCACCCATGAGCTGGAGGTGGTCAAAGCCATTTGTGATCACGCTGCGTTGCTGGAACAGGGGCGGGTGGTGGAAAGCGGCGCGCTGCGAACATTGCTGGCGGACCCGGTTTCCCGCCTGCGACAGGCGTTGTTGCCGGATCTGGACGCCGAGCGCGCGTTTTTGCGGCGGCACGGCATCGGGGAGGAAGAATTATGCAAAGTCGCCTGAGCTGGGAAGAATTTTTCCCGATGATGCTGAACGCGACGCTGGAAACGCTGTACATGGTGGGGCTGGCGGCGTTGTTTACCGTGCTGGTGGGGTTACCGACCGGTGTCCTGCTGTTTATCAGTCGGCAGTCCGGTGTCCTGCCGTTGCCGCGGTTGAACGCGGTGTTGGGCGGGGTGATCAACGTCGGGCGTTCGCTACCGTTCGTGGTGCTGCTGATTGCCCTGATCCCGTTTACCCGTTGGGTGGTCGGCACCACGCTGGGCAGCACCGCCGCGGTAGTACCGATTGCCGTCGGCGCGTTTCCGTTTTTCGCCCGCATTGTGGAGAACGCGCTGGCCGAGGTGGACAGCGGCCGGGTAGAGGCGATTGTGTCGATGGGGGGCACCGTCTGGCATGTGATCACCAAGGCGTTGCTGCCGGAAGCGCTGCCGTCGATTCTGGCGGGCATCACCCTGACGGTAGTCATGTTGATCGGTTTTTCGTCAATGGCGGGGGTGATTGGCGGCGGCGGGCTGGGAGACCTGGCGATCCGCTACGGTTATCAACGTTTCAACCAGCAGGTGATGGCGGGCACGGTGATCGTACTGGTGCTGTTGGTGCAACTGGTGCAATCGCTGGGTGACCGGCTGGTGCGTCGGCTGGCCTACCGACGGTAATCTTTTTATCCACCCTATCGCTGGCGTTCAATCGATTGGCTATGCATAACCTTAGGCATAGCACCTGGTTTATCCACTGCGGTGGGGAAAGGCATTGAATAAAACCAACAACGCGTATGGTATTTATCCTGACAGGAGGCGAATATAAAATAATCAGGTCGGATGAGTCGGGTAATTTCTAGGAGTATTCCATATTCTTTTTATTTCCAGCTTTGCTTTAATCACTCCCGAGGCGGTTACCCGAACGCTTCAGTTATTAACCAGAATATAAAACGTTATTTCCGGTTAATCGCAAATGACTTGTTAAAGGACATTCATAATGAATATGAAACCTCTGTTTTTAGGCGTTATCCTGGCTGCTTCTTACGCTCACGCGGCATCCACTGAAGTGAGCGCCAAACCGGTAACCGGAACGGCCACCAGCGCGGAAGTGAAAGCCACGCCCGTCGCAGACGCTACAGCGAGTCAGGAGGCGAGCAACAAGACGCTAACGGCGCAGCAAACGGCGACCGACACACCGGTAAAAACGCATGAGCAGTCAGTGGTGAAAGCGCATAGCGAGAAAAAAGTCGTGCATAAAAAAGCCGTTGCTGAAGGAAAAGAACACGCAGTGACGGAAAAAATAGGAAAAGAGAAAACAGCAGAACATAAAAAAACCACAGAGAAAAAGAAAAATACCGTAGATAAGCAAGAAGAACAAAAAACAACAGCGCCGGCAACGGCGACTAAAACAGAATAGTTGGTTATTAATTCAAACAATAATTACGCCAACCACTGAAGGGATTCAGTAATAACCGAACAGGCATCATCGGGTTGGCACCCCTTATTTCCCGGCTGGTCATCGTCTGTTTTTTGCCTGATGCAGAGAATAGACAGGATGCCCAGCCGGAATTTATTTGGCGTTCTGTGTCGCCTGATGGGTATATACCCGTCATATTTCAAGTTGCAGGTGTGTTGGCTGCGTGACTCGGCCCCTCCTTGGGCCTCGCCCTTTCAGGGCCGCAGCCAGCTGCGTTCAAATCTGCTCCCGGCAGATTTGTCGTTCACCCGAATCACTTACCTGAGTAAGCTCATCGGGATGAAATGAGAGACATCCTGTCTCTCACCAGAGGCCAGCCTTTGGCTGGTCAAATTCGTTCCCGACGAATTTGTCTCTCTCTTGCCGCGTTACAAAGCTCTAATGAGCCTTGCCCTGACGGGCCAACGCGTTGCGTTGTTCAAAACGCAGCGCGTTTTGTCCTGCAACTCGAATTATTTTGGGTATAAATGGGCTATGGCGGCTATCAGGCTTTTTCACTCGGGGGGATCACTAATGGTTCAAAAATAAGAATATTCCCTTGTTCGGTGAAATAATCCTTCCAGGATTTTGCGATGGTTGTGAGGTCGATATTTATAGCATCCAGGATGCGATAGGGTTTAGGGCTACAGTCATGCTGAAGTGATGGTTTTTTATAGTCACCTATATTTCTGTTGATATCGGTTGTAGCATAGCCATCGACGTTGAATACTAAACCACCTTTAGTGGTAATCACATTCTCTTCGATAATACTGGCGCCAGCTGAGGTAATAAGGTGTATCTGGGGAATATACTGACCCGCCGCCGGCGGCGAATCATGTAAGCGCCCATTAAGGTGGTCAAGACAAATTTCCAGCCCAAAGGTGACATTGTCAATAGTAAAAATTCCCTGTCCACCGAGGCCCGATTTCGATAATTCTTTCCCGGCGCCGACGGGATTGATCTGTTGGCTATTCACATCTCTTGAGCCGCTGACCGGCGTAAGCTTTTGAGTGTTATTATTTTCACCAACAACACCAATGCGATTAAGGGGTTTTTTCCAGTTGATGTGAGCGTTTGATAACCGTAAAAAATCAATATGTGAGATATATTCTTTATAGACGATAACGCTGTTATCTTTGGTGGCATCGGCATAACCACCTTTTTGAACGAGTGCGACGTTGAATATTTCATAACTACCATCATCGTGCTTGAGATATCCGATCGCTGTACCAAAAACAAACAGCCAATCTTTGAATTTTTTGTCTTTTGTCATCTCCCGCATTTTGCTCATGATGATAGATATTTTTTCTACCGGGTAAGCGCCCTGATTTCCGCGGAAATAGAATTCCGGCGCCATAAATATTTTTAGTGTTTCATCAGTATTGTCCAGGGTTAGAGAAGCCTGAGATTTGGCAATGCAATCTTTCATGATATTAATGCGATAATTAATATCGGTTTCGCTCTTGTCATTACCTAAATAACCGTAATCTTTACTGCTATTGTAATAGTCGGTGAATGTATTTAGCTGATAAGAAATGAATTGTGCCTTTTTGTAAGCCATAATTACCTCCGATAACGATGATGTGCATGGCGATTATAAGAATTGCCGCGTTATATGAATTGGATGTAATCACGGGAAATTATGGTGTTCTGATGTACTGACGACGCAGAGAATAAATGACGAAGAAGCACGTGCTTATCAAAGGCCGCTGCTCAGCATGGCAACCGATGCAGTGATGAGAGAAAAGGCCAGATGTACTGGCCTTGAAGATTAATCACGATAATACAGCCAGTAACCACTGGCGCAACGCGTCCGTGCTCTGCGCGCCGGTAAGCCGAGCCTGCTCCTGACCGTCTTTCAGCCACAATAACGTGGGCAGCGAGCGTACCTGTAGCTGTGCGACGTGTGTCAGGTGATGGTCGGCGTCCAGGTAGTAGCTGGGCAGCCCGCTGAATGCGGCGTCGGCGATGACCGTTTCCAACTGGCGATACAGGCTCTTACAGTGCACGCAGCGTTCCGCGCCCACCAGCAGCAACTGGTTGCCGGCGGGCAGCGACGCACAGCGCATCGCTTGTATGGCCGGTCAGCGCCGCCATCGGGGGATTACTGCGCCAGCGCGCAGTTCACATCCAGAATTTCCTCCGCCGAGCCGCGGTTGAACAGGCCGATAAAATCACGCTCTACCGCCAGCAGGATCAGTTCCCCCTGGGCGTTGGCGGTGAGCGCCAGACCGTAGTTTTCCATCTGGCCTCCGCGCGTTTGCACATACTGATTGAGCAGTTTGAACGGATCGGAACGCGTCAGGTCGCTACCGTTCAGCTTGGTTGCCAGATAATCGTGGCCCAGCAGCGGCTGGCCGAGTGATACCCAGTCGTAGCCGATGTGCGCATTTTGAGCGCGCAGCGTTTGGTAAACCTCGGGTTTCAGGCAGGAAATATGAATATGCAACTGACCCTGCGTGCGGCCATACAGCGAGTTGATCGCCAGCCCGAGCTTATCGTCGCCGATGGGTTTGCCCATTTGGCTCGATAGTCGGTCGCGGTAGCTCCAGGCGGCAGCGAAATAGGCGGGCGTTCCCGGCTGTAACAACACCGGGCTTTCAATACCGCTGATGCGGTCGGTCGGGATCAGCAAATTGTGATACGGGCCGCGGCGATCTTTAAACAGGGCGTAATGACCTTGCAGGTTGACGTCCAGACAAGGCGCCGGCGAGTGATTTTTCTGCTGGTTGGGCACGCACTGTTGGCTGACGAACGTCCACAAGGCATTGCCATTGCCGCGACGGTCGAATGGCTGCCAGAAATAGAGCAACAGAGCGACCAGCAATAGCGTAACGATCAAACCGATAAGGTATTTTTGGCGGATCATGGCGCGGCTCCGTAAAAGATTATTGCCGTATGGTTATTGATAGCCGGGCGATTGTCGCAAGGTTATTTGTTGCAAGCTGATTCGTCGTATGACGAGACGCGACAAGCGGGCGCAGACAGGCCATATCGTGCCGCGGGCAGATGGCGCGATGATGACAACCCACCGCCTGACGAGCTACCCGGCCGATGCGCCATTGCCGATCAGCGCGCGGATAGCCTGGATGACCTCTTCCACCAGCAGGCTGCGCGCATGTTGCGGGGGGAAAATCGCCAGATAGGCGACGTCGATCTTCGGTTCGAAGGGTTTAATCAACAACCGGGCTTCGCTGGTGCGGGCGGTAATGGCATCGACGATCCCCACGCCCAGCCCGGTGGCCGCCATAACGCAACCGTGGCGCAGCGAGGTTTCAATCGGGCTTTGCAGTACTACGTCCTGCGCGGCAATCGCCTGCGCCAACTGTTCCCGCAACACGGTTTTGCGCCCAGGCAAAATCGCACGGTGGTGGTTCAGGTCTTTGAGGGTGATGCAGGAGCGCTCCGCCAACGGGTGGTCCGGCGCGATGACGGCGACCGCCTGGGCGACGCCCAGCAAGTCGGCCTGCAATCCTTTAATGGCGGCCGTGCTGTTGATAAACCCGATGTCGTATTGATTGCTGAGTACCATCTCGGTGATCGCCGGCGTGCTTTCCACATCCATCGACAACGCCACATCCGGGTATTCTTTCAGCAGCGAAGGGAAAATATGTTCCGTGCAGAGGTTGGCGAGCGCGGACACCGCGCCGATGCGCAGTACACTGCCTTTGGCATGACGAATATCGTCCGCTACCCGCAGAATGTGATCGAGCCCCAGATATAACCGTTCGATTTCCCGAAAAAGCTTAAGCGCCTCTTCACGCGGCTCCAGCCCACGGCCGTCCCTGTCAAACAGTTTTAGTTTAACCGCGTACTCGAAATCCTTGATCAGCCGGCTGACCGCCGGTTGGGTGATATTCATGATATTGGCGGCTTGTGTGATGCCGCCGGTCAGAATCACCTTATGGAATGCTTCAACCTGTCTTAAGTTGATACGGCTCATAGATGTTACCAACCATAATGTTTATTTATGTATTCGGTACAAAATACGATTTTTAATTATTCTAGCCAACACGTAGACTCCATCAATAAGGTTACAGTTTGTCATAGGTTTGAACAAAACGTGATGAATCTGAATGCGAGATGGATCTGAATTTAAAGGAGTAACCATGAAAGGAACGTTGTTCGTTGCCGGTTTGATGACGCTGATGCCCATCGCGCAGGCGGCGGATTTGACGATTGGACTGGCGTCATCCACTACCTCAATGGACCCGCAGTTCTATGTCGGCGGCGCTAACAGCGCCATGGCCCGCAATCTGTTTGACGGGCTGGTTAACCAAAACGAAAAACAACAAGTTACGCCTGCTCTGGCGGTGTCGTGGCAAGCCATTGACGACACGACCTGGCAGTTTAGATTGCGACCGAACGTCAAGTTTCATGACGGCACCGATTTTAGCGCCCGGGATGTGGTGGCCAGTGTGAAACGCGTCGCGTTGGCGGCGAAAAATAGCCCCAGCGCTTACACGCCCTACGTAGCGGATATCAGCGAGATTCGTGAAATCGACCCGCTGACGGTGGAAATCAAGACCAAAGGGCCGGCGGCGCTGCTGCTCAATAACCTGAGTCGCATCGCCATACTGCCGGCGCGGCTGGCCGACCAGCCGAGCGACGTGCTGAACGGCGGCAAAGACGTGATTGGCACCGGCCCGTTCAAATTTGTCTCCTATACCCCGGATGACAAGGTGGTGTTGAGCCGCAATGAGCATTACTGGGGCGGCAAGGCCGAGTGGGACACGGTGACGTTGCGCGTCATCAAGAACAGTAGCGCCCGCATTGCCGCGTTGCTCTCCGGCGATGTGGACATGATCGAAAGCGTGCCGACGGCGGACCGCGCCACTATCGCCCGGCAACAGGCTTTCGTGACCGAATCGGTGCCGGGTAACCGTATTTTGTATCTGCACCCGGATCAGGACCGGGACGCGTCGCCGTTTGCCAAAGGCGATGACGGTAAAAATCCGCTGAGGAAAGCGGCGGTGCGTCAGGCGATGTCGTTGGCAATCAACCGCGACGCGCTGGTGCAACGTATCCTCGACGGTCAAGGGCTGCCTTCGTCGCAACTGGTGCCGCAGGGGTATCCGGGGTATTCCGCCAACATACCGTCGCCGGTTTACGACCTGACGCAGGCAAAACAGAAACTGGCGGCGGCAGGCTACCCGAATGGGTTTACCCTGACGTTCCACGCCTCGAACGATCGCTACCCCAACGACGCCAAAATCGCACAGGCGCTGGGGCAGATGTTCAGCCAGGCGGGCATCAAGACCGAGGTGGTCACCATGCCCGGCAACGTCTACTTCGCCAAGGCGGCGCAGCGTGAATTCAGCCTGGTGATGGGCGGCGCGGCGATTGAAACCGGCGAGGCATCCGGCGTGCTGGGGCCGTTGCTGGAAACCTTTGGACCGAATGCCGGTCAGGGAAACCGGGGACGGTATTCGAATGCCGAATTTGACAAGCTACTGAATCAGGCTCGCGCCACGCTGAATGAACGGCAACGCGATGCCCTGTTGCAGCAGGCAACCGAATTGGCGATGAAGGAGCAAGGGGTCATCCCGTTGCTGTTTCTCTCCAATACCTGGGCAATGAAAAAAGGCTATAGCTACGTAGGCCGCACAGACGGCTACACATTGCCCTATTTCGTTCATAAGCAGTAAACGGTGAGCCTTTCACCCGCTACTGGTGATGAATGAAAAATGTACGCCCCAAGTAATTCGAGTCTTATCGCCAACACGCCGGCAACTCGAAGTATGACGGGGGTAGTGCGATTTTTACGTTAACACCAGGGTTCTCCCATCAGGCCGTGTCCCGTTGCATTCCGCAGCGGGACACCCAGCCTGCAACCATCAGGGCAACTCTATGAGCGATTTCTTCGGCGTATTCCCCTATCTGATTGAAAAACCGCGTTTCGACGTCGCCGGCGTATTACGAGGAGTGGGCGCATTGTGAGGTCTATTCCCATTATTATCGATTGCGATCCCGGCATTGACGACGCGCTGGCATTGCTGAGCGCGTTTGTTGCCCCACAACTGGTGATTGAGGGGATTACCGTGGTCAACGGCAATCAACCGTTGCCCAACACGCTGCGTAATGCGTTGCAGATTGTCGAACTGGGTGAGCGTACCGATATTCCGGTGTTTGCCGGTTGCTGGCAGCCGATGCTGCGTGAACCGATTCACGGCCAGTTTCATGGTAAAAATGGGCTGGGCGACAGCGATTTTCCCACGCCGCGTAAAACGGCGGAAATACAGCACGCGGTCAACTTTCTGATCGCCCGTTGCCGGGCGGCGGCGCACCGCGGCGAGCGTATCACGCTGTGTTCGCTGGGGCCGTTGACCAATCTGGCCAGCGCGTTTTGCATCGCACCCGATATTGTGGGGGGAATTGAGCGGATTGTGTCGATGGGCGGCGCCTGCCGGGAGCGGGGTAACCGCACCATGACGTCGGAATTCAACCTGCTGGCCGACCCGCACGCGGCGCATATCGTTTTCTCGCAGGATGTGCCGATGACGCTGTTGCCGCTGGACGCCACCCACCAGATGATGCTGACGCCGGAGCGCGTCGGCGAACTGGTTGCCAACGCCGGTCGGTTACGCGGCCCGCTGAGTCAACTGATGGCGTTCTGGGATCGTAACGACGTTAAACGTTACGGCTCCCGCGGCGGGCCGCTGCATGACCCGCTGGTGATCGCCTGGGTGCTGCGTCCCGATTTGTTTCAAACTGAACGGGCGCGGGTATTCGTGGAACATCAGAGCGAATTGTGCATGGGGCAGAGCGTCATGGATATTTACGGTAAATCCGGCCTGTCGGCGAATGTCGACGTGGTCACCGGTGTGGCGGTCGATGAGGTATTCCAGTTATTTTGTCGGCTGTTTGCCGCTTATGGAAACACGTGATGATGCGCCAACGAATCATTATTGATACCGACCCCGGCGTAGATGATGCCATTGCGCTGTGGCTGGCGCTGGCCTCGCCGCAACTGGAGGTGTTGGGCATTACGGTGGTGGCCGGTAATGTGGATTTGACCCATACGCTGGCGAACGCCCGGCGGATCGTCGCGTTGTCCGGCCGTGATGACGTGCCGGTGTTCGCTGGGGCGGAAAAGCCGCTGATCGGCCCGCAACGCTACGGTAAGTACGCCCATATCGGCGCATTCAGCGATGAGCTGGTGCCGGCGGGCGAGTGCCGGGTCGCGCAGGAACATGCGGTGGATTTTATCGTTCGCACCACGCGGCGGGCAGCGCAAGAGTGCAATCCGATTACCTTTTGCGCCATCGGGCCGATGACCAATCTGGCGCTGGCGTTGATTCAGCACCCGGATGTCGCGCGCGGCATTCGTCAGGTGGTGACCATGAGCTGTGCGTTTACCGCACTCGGCCACCGGACGCCGTGGGCGGAATTTAATGTGTATGCCGATCCACATGCCGCCGGTCGGGTATTCGGCAGCGGTATCCCGCTGGTTGTCATGCCGCTGGACATGACGTTTCAGGCGCTGATCACCCAACAGGAAATCGACGTGTTGCAGCGTGATGCGGGGCGGCCCGGTCAAGCCATCGCGCGCCTGCTGTCGGCGTTTGACCGCAGCGACATGGCGCGTTTCGGGCGTGAAGGCGGCCCGGTGCATGATGCCACCACCATCGCCTGGCTCCTGCAGCCGTCGCTGTTTGCCGGACAGGACGCGCGGGTCGGGGTGACCGTCGCCGGTGAAACCGCCGGGCATACCTGGGCGGATTTTTATGGCAAGCTGTCGCTGGCGCCCAATGCGCAGGTAATGCAGTCGGTGGATGAAGCCGGTTTTCTGTCGCTGCTGGTCCGGGGGCTGAGTCGTTATGGTCGGCCGGATGTTCCGGAACGCCACGCTTAGAGCCTACCGGGATAGGCTCTTAATCTTTTGCTCATCAACAAGGACAGGTCATGGCCCGCTTTTTGCTCAGTCGTTTTCTACAAACTCTGGTAACGCTGGCGGTCATGTCGATACTGGTGTTTGCCGGCGTTTATCTGGTCGGCAACCCGGTGGATTTGTTGCTGGGCAGTAATGCCACCCCGGCCGAGCGCGAGGCGGTGATTCGCGCGTTCGGGCTGGATAAAACCCTGTGGCAACAATACCTGCTGTTTGTGACCCACGCCTTGCAGGGCGATTTGGGCAACTCCTTCATTTTCAATCAACCGGCGCTACACCTGATTTTGCAACGTATGCCCGCCACGCTGGAACTGGCGCTGACGGCGTTTCTGCTGTCGTTGCTGATCGGCATTCCGTTGGGGGTGTTCGCCGGCTTACGGCCAGACAGCCTGGCGGCGAAATCGGTGATGACGGTATCGATTTTGGGCTTTAGCCTGCCGACCTTCTGGATCGGCATGATGATGATCATGCTGTTCAGCGTGAAGCTGGGGTGGCTGCCGTCGTCGGGGCGGGGCGACACCGTGACGGTGGCCGGGGTGCCGCTGAGTCTGCTGACGGCGGATGGCTGGCAGCACCTGCTGCTGCCGGCGCTCAATCTGGCGCTGTTCAAGATTTCGCTGATTATCCGCCTGACCCGTGCCGGCGTGCGGGAGTGCCTGCAACAGGATTACGTGCGTTTTGCCCGCGCCAAGGGGTTGTCGGAGCGCCGTATTCTGTTGGTGCATGTGCTGAAAAATACGCTGATCCCGCTGATTACGGTCATTGGTCTGGAATTGGGTTCGTTGATTGCCTTTGCGGTGGTGACTGAAACCATTTACGCCTGGCCGGGGATGGGCAAACTGATTATCGATGCCATCGCGGTGTTGGATCGCCCGGTGATTCTGGCTTATTTGATGATGACGGTGGTGATGTTCAGCCTGATCAATCTGCTGGTGGATGTGCTGTACGCGGTGGTGGACCCACGTATTCGGTTAGGCGGTGGGCAATGAGCCTGTCGGGACGCTCGGTGCCTACCCCGGCCGCCGCGTCGGCGGCGCGTTCGGCGTGGGCGCGTACGCTGTCGGTGCTGTTGCATGACCGGCTGGCGCGGCTGGGGATAGTGGTGCTGACGCTGATTGTCGGGCTGGCGCTACTGGCACCCTGGATTGCGCCGCAAAACCCGTATGACCTGACCCAACTGATGATTATGGATAACCGCCTGCCGCCGGGTTCAGCCGGTATGAGCGGGCAGACGTACTGGCTTGGCAGCGACGATCAGGGCCGCGACTTGCTGAGCGCCATCCTGTACGGCACCCGCACCAGCCTGATGGTCGGGGTCGGCAGCGCGCTGGCGGCGCTAGTGCTGGGTATCACCGTCGGTATGCTGAGCGCCTGGCTGCGGGGGAAAACCGATGCGCTGCTGATGCGCATCGTCGATATTCAGCTCAGCTTTCCGCCGATACTTATCGCGCTGATCCTGCTGGCGGTGCTGGGGCAAGGGGTGGACAAAATTATTCTGGCGCTGGTGATCACCCAATGGGCGTATTACGCCCGTACGCTGCGCGCTTCCACGCTGCTGGAAAGCCGCCGTAATTATGTGGATGCGGCGCGCGGCATGGCGTTTTCCGCTCCACGCATCCTGTTTCGCCATATGCTGCCCAACTGCCTGCCGCCGCTGATTGTGGTCGCCACCATGCGTATCGCTTACGCCATCATGCTGGAGGCCACGCTGTCGTTTCTCGGCATCGGCCTGCCGGTTACCGAACCGTCGCTGGGGCTGCTGATCGCCAACGGCTTTGACTATCTGCTGTCCGGCGATTATTGGATCAGCCTGTTTCCGGGCGTGATGCTGCTGTTGCTGATTGTGGCGATCAACCTGATCGGCGATGCCCTGCGTGATGCACTGAATACCAGACAGGAGGAGTGAGGCGTGAATCAACCGGTGCTGCGTGTTGAACAACTGAACACCGCGTTTCGGGTCAACGGTGAGTGGTTGAAGGTGGTGCAGGATCTGTCGTTTGAGATTGGCAGGCGGGAAACCGTGGCGCTGGTGGGGGAGTCCGGTTCCGGTAAAAGCGTCACCGCGTTGTCCATCATGCGCCTGCTGGCCGGGCCGCAGGTGCAGACCTATGGGCGCGTGCTGTTTGACGGCCGTGACCTGCTGGCGCTGCCTGCCCGCGAGATGCAGCACATTCGTGGTAATCGTATCGGCATGGTGTTTCAGGAGCCGATGACCAGCCTCAATCCGGTATTGAAAATCGGCACCCAAATTACCGAAGTGTTGCAACGCCACCGCGGGATGGACCACGCCGGCGCGCGGGCGGAGGCGGTGCGCCTGCTGGAAAGAGTGCGCATTCCCGCCGCCCACACCCGGCTGGATGAGTATCCGCTCAGCTTTTCCGGCGGTATGCGCCAGCGGGTGGTGATCGCCATCGCGCTGGCCTGCAATCCCCGCCTGTTGATTGTCGATGAACCGACCACCGCGCTGGATGTCACCATTCAGGCGCAAATTCTGGGGCTGATTAAAACGTTGCAGGACGAGGAGGACATGTCGATCCTGTTTATCACCCACGATATGGGGGTGGTGGCGGAAGTGGCCGACCGCACCCTGGTGATGTATCGCGGCGCAGGGGTGGAAATGGCGGACACCCGCCGGCTGTTTCGTGCGCCGCAACATCCGTACAGCAAGACGCTGTTTTCCGCCGTGCCGCGGCTGGGCGACATGTCGGATAGCTGTCTGCCCCGGCGGTTTGCGCTGAGTGGGCAGCCGGAAACCGACGCGCTGGAAGACACGGTCAGACCGGGTGAGCCGGTGCTGGCGGTCAGCAATCTGGTCAAGCGGTTTGAGGTGAAAAGCGGCTGGCTGCGACGGGTGACCGGCCGGGTACACGCGGTGGAAAACGTGTCGTTCAGCCTGCAACCGGGGGAAACCTTGTCTCTGGTGGGCGAATCCGGCTGTGGCAAGTCCACCACCGGGCGCGCTATTTTGCGGTTGCTGGAGCCGAATGGCGGTGCGGTATCGCTGTGCGGCGAGAACATGCTGAGCGCCGATAAATCGGCACTGGCCGGTTTGCGCAGGCGGGCTCAGATGATTTTTCAGGACCCGTACGACAGCCTCAACCCACGGCTGACGGTGGGCAACGCGATTGCCGAACCTATGGTAAGCCACGGCCTGGCGTCAGCGCGACAGGCGCCGCAAAAAGTGGCGGAACTGCTGGAAAAAGTGGGGTTGCAGGCCGACATGGCCGAGCGCTATCCGCACCAGTTTTCCGGCGGCCAGCGGCAGCGTGTATGTATTGCGCGGGCGTTGGCGCTCAATCCGCAGGTGATCATCGCCGATGAAGCGGTGTCCGCGCTGGATATGACCGTCAAGGCGCAAATCGTCAACCTGCTGCTTGACCTGCAACAGCAACTGGGGCTGGCTTATCTGTTCATTTCTCACGACATGGCGGTGGTCGAGCGCATCAGCCATCGGGTCGCGGTGATGTATCAGGGCGAAATCGTCGAGATAGGCCCGCGTCAGGCGGTATTCAACACCCCGCAGCACCCGTATACCCGCCGCCTGCTGGCCGCTGTGCCGGTGCCCGACCCGGAAAAGCGCGTGCGTCGATCGCTGCTGGCGGAAGAGTTGCTCAGCCCATTGCGTCCGCTGGGGTATCAGCCACCGGCACGCCGTTACCGGCAGGTCGGCGACGGTCATCTGGTGCTATTATCTTGATCAACTATTATCCTGATTAACTATTATCCTGAACAATGAAGCGTCGCCTCGGAAAGGAAAATGCAGCATGAAAATAATGATGCCGATGGGGATGGTGCGATGGGGGCTGTGGGCGGTAACGACATGCCGGTGAGGGCGCTTCTATTGATAGGCGTTTAATCAGGAGAGTGGTTCGTCATGTCCATCAAGAGAAAGAGAATGCCCTTGTGCTCCCCTTATTTTATTGCCTATTTCTGTTAAACCTCACGCACCGGTCATTTTAAATCTGCCCTATTTATACCCGCCATACTTCTTTATACCCGTCATACTTCTTTATATCGTCACACTTCACGTTGCAGGCGCGTTGGCTTTATATAGGCAGGTAATAACAACCCACATAATCAAATCTGCCATTCATCACAGGATACGGAACAATTATTGCGGGAAAATGGTGGAGAAATGAGCGGTGGTCTATGCTTTTTAAAACAGGAAGATGCAGCAGATGACGTGAGACACATATTTTTCTTTTTGATGGTGTATAAGAAGTAAGAGTTATTTGAAGCGCGTCGGCGATCGCGTAGAGTGGAGAAAGGGCTATCGGCCTGATTTACCTGCATTACTGAAGTTGCCTTATAACCATACATTAATAATTATTTGCATTGAGGACAGAATGGATAAATTTCAAAGAGAGATTGAGGAAAGAACCAATCTTACCTCATCCAACAAGTTTGAATTGTTATTGTTCCGTTTGGGATCGGCCACGGGTGAAGGGCCATCCGAGCTGTTCGGTATCAATGTGTTCAAGCTTCGTGAAATCGTTCCGATGCCAACCTTAACCAAGGCTGCGGGTATGGCTCCACCGATGCTTGGTATGATTAATATTCGCGGGCAAATTATTCCCGTTATCGATCTTCCGGCGGTGGTGGGGTGTGCGGCGAGTACCGGTCGCAATATCCTGCTGGTGACGGAATATGCACGCAGCACCCAAGCTTTTGCGGTCGAATCCGTTGATGACATTGTTCGTCTTGACTGGAGTCAGGTCAATACGGCCGAAGCGGGAGTCAGCAATACCTATATCACCAGTATTGCACGTCTGGACAGCGACCCGTCGAGCAACCGTCTGGCGCTGGTGCTGGATGTGGAGCAGATCCTGCACGATATCATCCCTACCGAACGTGAAATCAAGATTGAGAGCGTCGAAGAGAAAACCTTCCACCTGAAACCGGGGGCGGTGGCGATTGTCGCTGAAGACTCCAAAGTCGCGCGTAATATGCTCGAAACGGGGCTGAAAGTGATGAATATTCCCTACATCATGCATATCACCGGATTGGAAGCCTGGAACAGAATCAAGTTGATGGCGCAGGAAGCGCAGGCGGAAGGCCGGCCGATTTCAGACAAAATCGCCTTTGTGCTGACCGACCTGGAAATGCCGGAAATGGATGGGTTTACACTGACGCGTAATATCAAACGTGATGAGGCGCTTAAGCACATTCCCGTTATCATCCATTCTTCGTTGTCCGGCACGGCCAACGAAGACCACGTCCGCAATGTCGGCGCGGATTCGTATGTCGCGAAATTCGAAATCAATGAACTGGCGGCGGCAATCCACAAAGTGGTGGATCGCGTGAAACCGACATCCGCCAGATAAGATCAGTACGTCTGCACGGCCCCGTGTCGCGTTGATTCGGCACGGGGCCGTTATTTTTCCGGCGGTGTTTCCTGCCGATATTCCTTCGTTAGCCGCTACCCACATTTTCCTGCCCATCCTGCCAGTACGTTTCTGCGCTTGCGCCGCCGTCGCCATGACCGGGTTGTTCACGGCTCGCCGTCTCAGCGAGTGAAAAGCGCCGGATTGATCACAATTCGCGCTGCCGCGGACGGCGGTGGAAAACCGCGGCCCACCTGCGCTGGCGCGGTCATCATCTACGGTATGCCAGTTATCTTTACTCTAAAGCTAACGATCGCGTTAGCGGCTTGATTGAAGCGGAATGCGCCGGAGAACATACTTTCCCCAGACCAAGGCAAATCAAAATGATGAGCTGAATCAGGAGGTTAATAATGTTGTCTGGGCAAACGTCACCGCGGGTCTGGAATACGCGCCGCAGTGAAAAACAACGACGTAAAGCACTGATCCCCGTTTCGGGCAAAGTGCTTCCTACGGAACATCTTGCCGGGATGCTGGAGAAATTGATCGCGCCCGGCGATAAGGTGGTGCTGGAAGGCAATAACCAGAAGCAGGCCGATTTTCTTTCCCGCACGCTGGCAGAGGTCAACCCGCAGGTAGTGCATGACCTGCACATGATCATGCCGAGCGTCGGGCGCAGCGAGCATCTGGATATCTTTGAGAAAGGTATCGCCCACAAGCTCGATTTCTCCTTCTCGGGCACGCAAAGTCTGCGCATTTCGCAACTGCTGGAAGACGGCGCGCTGGAAGTGGGCGCTATTCATACCTATATCGAACTCTATTCCCGTCTGTATGTTGACCTGATCCCGAATGTGGCGCTGGTTGCAGGGTATAAAGCCGACCGCAAAGGCAACCTGTACACCGGCCCGAGCACCGAAGACACCCCGGCGCTGGTTGAAGCCGCCGCGTTCCATGACGGCATCGTCATCGCGCAGGTGAATGAACTGGTGGATGACGAAACGGATTTGCCGCGCGTCGATATTCCCGGCTCCTGGATTGACTATGTGGTGGTCGCCGACAAGCCGTTCTTTATCGAACCGCTGTTCACCCGCGATCCGCGGTTGATCAAACAAGAACATATTTTAATGGCGATGATGGCCATCAAAGGCATCTATGCCGAGCATCAGGTGCAGTCGCTCAACCACGGCATCGGTTTCAACACCGCCGCGATCGAACTGCTGCTGCCGACTTACGGCGAACGGCTGGGGCTGAAAGGCAAAATCTGTAAACACTGGACGCTTAACCCGCATCCTACTCTGATCCCGGCGATTGAAAGCGGCTGGGTCGACAGCGTTCACTGCTTCGGCGGCGAACTGGGGATGGAAGCCTACATCGCCGCCCGGCCGGATGTGTTCTTCACCGGTGCCGACGGCTCGATGCGTTCCAACCGCGCGTTTTGCCAACTGGCGGGGCAGTATGCCGTCGATATGTTTATCGGCTCGACTTTGCAGGTGGACGGGCTGGGCAACTCGTCCACCGTCACCAAAGGCCGTCTTTCCGGGTTCGGCGGCGCGCCTAACATGGGGCACGACCCGCACGGCCGCCGTCACGCTACACCGGCCTGGCTGGCGATGATTAACGAGCCTGACCCGATGCAGCGCGGGCGCAAGCTGGTGGTGCAAATGGTGGAAACCTTCCAGGCGGGCGTTAAACCGACGTTTGTAGAAAAACTCGATGCGGTGGATGTGGCGAAAGCTGCCGGTATGCCGCTGGCACCGGTGATGATTTATGGCGACGACGTTACCCATGTGCTGACCGAAGAGGGGATTGCCTACCTCTACCGCGCCAACAGTCTGGAAGAACGCCGGGCGATGGTGGCGGCGGTGGCCGGGATCACCGACATCGGGTTGGGTGTAGACGCGCAGCGCGTGGCGGAGTTCCGCCGCAGCGGCAAGGTGGCCTACCCGGAAGATTTAGGGATCCGCCGTACCGAAGCGACCCGTTCCCTGTTGGCGGCCGGCAGTGTGGCCGAGCTGGTGGAATGGTCAGGCGGTTTGTATAACCCGCCGGCGAAATTCCGTAGCTGGTAGGAGCGGGTAAATGAAAACGCAGCGACAGTCCGATGCACCCGGCTACGCCCAGTGGCTGGCCGCTACCGCGACGCATTGCCTGATAGACGAAGCGCGGCTCAGCCCTAAACCGGGGCTGGTCGATAGCCGCGGCAGCGGCGCGCATCAGGATTTGACGCTCGCACTGATGGAACGCTCCGCTCACAGCCTGACCGCCACGTTTCATACGCTGGCGCTCCAGAGCTGGCAGCGCCCGGCGGATGCCGCGTTACGGCAAATCGTCGGCCGGGTAGGGCGTGAAGGCGAACGGCAGATGATGCTGGCGACCGGCGGAATCAATACCCACCGTGGGGCTATCTGGGCGTTGGGTCTGTTGGTGAGCGCGGCGGCGATGCTCGGCGGCCTTGGCGATGTTGAGGCTATCACCGACGCGGCGGCACGGCTGGCTCGCCTGCCGGATAACGGCGCGCCGACGGTATTCAGCAAAGGGCGACTGGCGACGCAGCGCTATCAGGTGCCGGGCGCGCGGGAAGAGGCGCAACAAGGCTTTCCGCATATTACCCGGCTGGCGTTGCCGCAACTGCGACGCAGCCGGCGTCAGGGTGCCAGCGAGGCCGAAGCGCGGCTGGATGCGCTGATGGCGGTCATGACGTCGCTGAGTGATACCTGCGTGCTGTCGCGCGCCGGGCTGGACGGATTGCAAGCCATGCAGCATGGCGCGCGGGCGGTACTGGCGGCGGGCGGCGTGTCTTGCCCTGCCGGCCGACAGGCGCTGGCGCAACTGGATACACGTATGCTGGCGCTGAACGCCTCCCCCGGCGGTGCCGCCGATTTGCTGGCCGCCACGCTATTGCTCGATGGTATCGCACAGCCATCTTTATACGATTAAGAGGGTGTTATGGAACACATTACATTGTCATTTCCGGCTACCCGCACGGCCAGCGGCAACGCGCTGGCGGGCGTGGTCGGCTCCGGTGATATGGAAGTGCTGTTAACGGCGGATGCCGGACAGACGCTCACCATCGACATCACCACGTCGGTAGATAACAGCCGGGCGCGCTGGCAAGCGCTGTTCGCCCGGTTAAGTACGCTCGGCAGCCTGACGGCCGGCACCATGACGATTCATGATTTTGGCGCCACGCCCGGTGTGGCACGCATCCGTATCGAACAGGTTTTTGAAGGGGTGAGCTATGCGTGACGACCGCAGTTTTATCGAACTGAAAGCGCGGGAACGTGCCCACGCGCTGCTGGATGAAGGCAGCTACCGCGAACTGCTCGGCCCGTTTGACGGCATCGTTTCGCCGTGGCTGGGGCCGCAGGGGATTGTGGTGCAGTCCGACGACGGCATGGTGGTGGCGAAAGGCACGTTGCAGGGCAAACCGACGGTGGTGATCGCCATTGAAGGGGCGTTTCAGGGCGGCAGCATGGGGGAAGTCTCCGGGGCCAAGATGGCCGCCGCGCTGGAACTGGCGGCTGACGACCAACGTAACGGCATCCCGACGCAGGCGATTCTGTGTCTGGAAACCGGCGGGGTACGGTTGCAGGAGGCCAATCTGGGGCTGGCGGCGATCGCCGATATCCACGCGGCTATCGTCGACCTGCGCCGCTACACGCCGGTTGTCGGCATCATCGCCGGGACCGTCGGTTGCTTTGGCGGCATGTCGATTGCTGCGGCGCTGTGCAGCCACTTGATTGTCACCCGCGAGGCGCGTCTGGGGCTGAATGGTCCGCAAGTGATTGAACAGGAAGCCGGGGTCGCAGAGTACGACTCGCGTGATCGTCCGTTTATCTGGAGCATGACCGGCGGTGAAATTCGGCACCACATCGGCCTGGCCGACAGCCTGGTGGCCGATGGTGTGAACGCCGTCAAGCAAGCGGTGAACGACGCGCTCGCCGCTGGCGTACCGGCGCAGCACCGTTCGAATAACTATGCGTGGTATCTGGCGCGCCTGAGCGATACCGATACCCGGGTGCAGGCCGATACGCAACAGATCCAACAGCTTTTCGGGGAGGTAAAACCATGAGTCAGGTAGCACATCGCGGCGCGCTATGGTTAGACGCGCTGGCACCCGGAAAACCACGCCTGACCGGGCTGTGCCCGTCGGTACAGGTGGCAGACGGCGACATCGGCGGTGAGCCGGTGCGCTTTATCGCCGTGGTTCCCGACGCGAATAACCACTACCCACGCGCCGTAAAAGGCGAGGTAGGGCTGCTGGAAGGCTGGACGCTGGCGAAAGTGGTGCATGAGACCATCGCAGCGGACCGCCACAGCGACAAAAAACGGCCGATTGTCGCGGTGATCGATGTCCCCAGTCAGGCGTATGGCCGTCGGGAAGAAGCGTTCGGCATCCATCAGGCGCTGGCGGCATCCGCAGGGGCTTACGCCGAGGCGCGTCTCGCCGGTCATCCGGTTATCGGTTTGATCGTCGGCAAAGCGATGTCCGGGGCGTTTCTGGCCCACGGCTATCAGGCGAACCGGCTGATCGCCTTCAACGACCCGGAAGTCCAGATTCACGCGATGGGCAAAGCCTCAGCGGCGCGTATCACGCTCAGAAGCGTGGAAGAGCTGGAGAAGCTGGCCGCCACCATCCCGCCGATGGCGTATGACATTCGCAATTACGCCACGCTGGGGGTGTTATCGACGCTGCTGGATGTCGCCAACCCGGATGAACCGTCTGCCGACGATCGGGCGCGGGTCACCGCCGCACTGCAACAAGCGGTGACCGATGCCCGGCGCGATCCGTCGCTGAAAACGCGACTGGGTGCGGACAACCGGCGCAGTTCTTCCCTCGTACGCGAGCGGATGCGGGCGCAATGGTAAGCGCGGTCAACCGCGCTGCCCGATAAGTCACACACCGGTGGCCTCGTGTTAATCCGCGACGGCCGCCTATCGGTAAGCCAATAAAGAGACCTGCCAGATAATCGGGCCGGGTGCCGTTGGGCGCCTGTGGAGCTCTTTTGTCTGAAAAAAAGACGCTGTGCCCGCACGATGCGGACACAAGCCAAACCATCGCGCTGGAACCAATACTCTTTTTATTACAGGTGAATACGATATGACTTATGTAATTGTTCATGCCCTCGCGCCGATTTTCATCATCATGCTGCTGGGGTTCTGGGCCGGCAAAGCCAAATTGGTGGATAACAAGAACGTCGCGCTGCTCAATATTTTCGTGATGGATTTTGCCTTGCCGGCGGCGTTGTTCAGCGCCACCGTACAAACGCCCTGGTCCGGCATTGTTCAGCAGTCGCCGCTGATCGTGGTATTGACGCTGGCGATGTGGATAACCTATGCCGCCATCTATTTTCTGGCCGTTAAGGTATTTCATAAAACGCCGCAGGATGCCGCGGTGCTGACGCTCACCGTCGCGCTGCCCAACTACGCGGCGCTCGGCCTGCCGATCCTCGGCAGCGTGCTGGGCGACGGCTCGGCCACGTCGCTGTCGGTGGCGGTGTCCATCGCCTGTGGTTCGGTGTTGATGACGCCGTTTTGCCTGCTGATTCTGGAACGTGAAAAAGCGCTGGCGTCGGGCGGCAATCAGACCTCTACGCTGTCGATGCTGCCGATATTGATGTGGCGTTCGCTGAAAAAACCGATCGTGTTGGGGCCGTTGTTGGGCGTGGTGTTGTCCGCCATCGGTATCCGGATGCCGGAATTATTGCTGGCGGCGATCAAACCGCTGGGGTTATCCGCTACCGCCACGGCGTTGTTCCTGACCGGGGTGATCCTGTCGGCACGCCAGTTGAAACTGAACCCGATGGTCACCACCGCGGTATTAACCAAGCTGCTGATTCAGCCGGCACTGGCGTGGGGCGTCGTGTTGGTATTGGGGTTGCACGGTTCGGTGGCGATCACCGCGATTCTGATGATTGCGCTGTCCGCCGGGTTTTTCGGTGTGGTGTTCGGTAACCGGTTCGGCGTGCAATCGCCGGATGCGGAAGCGGTGCTGCTGTTAAGCTCGGTACTCTGTATCCTGTCGCTGCCGCTGTTTATTACGTTAACGTCAGGTATTTGAACGACATCAGGAGTCTGAATCATGGTAACGACACGTCCGCACGATCTGTTATGGCTGGCCTCCCGCGATGCGTTGGAGGGCGTGGATGCCCCCTGGGTGCACAGCCAATGGCAACCGGCGCTGCCGGTGGTGGTGCGGCGTGACGTTGACCCGGCCGGGCGTATTCCGGTTGGCGTGCGCGGCCTGCGCCGCGACCAGCGCGCCGCCGGGTGGGTGGCGATAGAACACGTTGTTCGGGTGGTGACGCCGGACAGGCTGTGTGAGCTGTCATCGCTGTTGCATTCGCCGTTTGTTTCACAACCGCCGGTGCAGGTCGCCATTCAACTGGCGCAACAGCACTGGCCGTGGCAGTGGGGCATCACCGGCGGTACGGGGTATGCGCTGGCGACCCAGGTGCCGGTGCTGCATGTGGACAGCGATCTGGACTTGCTGATTCGCGCGCCGCAGCCGCTGGACCGCGACGCGCTGGCGGACTGGCAACGACAGCTGTCGTCATCGCCGCTGTGCCGGGCCGATACGCAAATTGAAACCCCCAACGGCGGTTTTGCGCTGGCCGAATGGTTACGGGATGGACAGGTGCTGTTAAAAACCGACCGTGGCCCGCGGCGGGTCAGCGATCCGTGGTCAATGGAGTAGAGCAATGAAGATTCTGTTTACCTTCCCCGGACAGGGCGCGCAGCAGGCCGGCATGTTGCAGCAATTGCCGGCCGATACGAGCGTGCTGGATGAGGCGGTTGCCGTGTTGGGGGATGAGGTTTACCAACTGGATACCCCGCAGGCGTTGCGGCATACCCGTGCGGTACAGCTGTGCCTGCTGATAACGGGGGTAGCCTGGGCCCGGGCGCTGATGGCGCGTGGCTTGATGCCGGAGATGGTCAGCGGCTTGTCGATTGGCGCGTTTCCGGCGGCGGTGGTCGCCGGGGTACTGCGCTTTGACGATGCATTGCGGCTGGTGGCGTTGCGTGGCGATCTGATGGAACAGGCTTACCCGCAAGGGTATGGACTGACCGCGATTATGGGCTTAAGCCAGCCGGAGGTAGAAACGCTGTTGGTCGGTAGCGGCGCCTATATTGCCAACCTGAACGCTGAACGGCAGATAGTGATTGCCGGCAGCGATGAAAACATGGCGCAGGTGGCGGAGCGCGCGCTGCAACGCGGCGCCAGCCGGGCACAGCGTTTGCAGGTCAGTGTGCCGTCGCATTGTGCGTTGCTGGATGCGCCCGCCAGACAACTGGCGGCGGCGATGGCGTCGGTTTCTTTTTCGCCGCCTCAGTGCGGCTACCTGAGCGGCAGTTCCGCCCGCGCCATCTGGCAGGCGGAACGCATCGCAGACGATCTGGCGCTGAACATGGCGCGCACCGTACGCTGGCATGAGGCGATGGTGGCGGCGGAAGAGCGCGATGTCGGGTTGGCGATAGAAATGCCGCCGGGCGGCGTGCTGACCTGCCTGGCGAAACAGGCGTTTAGCCGCAGCGAGGCGTTTTCACTGGCGCGTAGCGGCGTCGAGGTGGTGGTACACCGTGCGGCCCAACTCAAGGCGCAGGGGTAACGTTCAGGCTGCGGGCATACATGCGGCCTTCCGCCACCAGCGCCAGCAGGTTTGGGTCATGCTCGCGATTGCGGGCGAACACGATGGCGATAAGCTGGCGCATCTGATAAGGCGGCGCCAGTTTCAGCAACTGCACATCGTTCTCGTACACTTTTTTCATCCGCTCGGGGATCAGGGTAAAGCCGACGCCGGCCTGCACCAGACTCAGCATAGAGAAAATGTCGTCCACCCGCGTGACGATCTCCGGTTCAAACCCGGCGATATGAAACGCTTCCTGAAAACCGGCATAGGTGGCGAACCCTTCAGACAGCGACACGAAACGCTGGTGGTGGAAGTCGCGCAGGTCGGCCGGCTGGCGAGTATCCAGCTTCGCCGCCGCCGGTGCCGCCAGGCAGATCTCATCTTCAAACAGCGGCAGGAATTCCAGTCGGTTACGGTCGATAGTGTGGTCGGACAGCGAGATAAGGATGGCGTCCAACTGTTGGTCATCCAGCATGGCGAGCAGGCGCTGATTCGACCCCATGGTTAAATCCAGCTCCAAATCCGGACGGCGCAGCTTGACGCCCATAATCAGGCGCGGCACCGTTTCCAGCGTCAGCGAATACAGCGTGCCGATGCGCAGTCGCCCTTGCCCGACGCCGGCGGTCTTGCGCGTCTCTTCCAGCCCCCGTTCCATCAACAGCATCGCTTCCTGGCTGTATTCCAGCAGCGTATGCGCCGCCGGCAATGCCACCAGATTGCGCCCCTTGTGAATAAATAGCGGGCAGCGCACACCTTCCTCCAGCGTATGCAGCGCCCGATGTACGCTGACGCCGCTCAACCCGAGCAGCTCTGCCGTGCGGGTGATGGTGCCGGTTTCCATAAACGTCTTGAAGATCTCAAGCTTGCGAAAGGTGATATCGCCGTCTGTTAGCATGTCGGACTCATTGTGTGATTGCGCTGTGGATGTGAATGGCTAAACCGTCGGGGAATTGTACCTGTAATGCGCAGCAAAAGGGCAATCAGGTGGTGTGTCGTGTGAGCGCGGCCCGCCAAACGCGGGCCGCATTCGGTCAGCGCTGCGGTTTTCGTATTTTCGCCACGCACTGCGCGATGAGAAAAATCAGCGACTGGATAATCACGATGCACGGCCCGGTCGCACCATCGAGGAAATAGCTGAGCCAGGTGCCGAACACCGAAGAGAATGTCGCAGCGGCTACCGCCACCAGCATCATGGAGCCGAAGCGTTTGCACAACACAAATCCGGTAATGCCGGGGGTAATCAACATGGCGATCACCAGAATCATGCCGACCGCCTGCAACGCGGCGACGATGGTCAGCGACAGTAGGGTCAGCAAACCATAGTGCAGCAGTTTTACCGGCAGACCGCAGATTTGCGCTTGCGTGGCATCAAAACAGTACAACACCAGATCGCGCCATTTGATGATAACCACGGCCAGCACCAGCAGGCTGATCACCAATGTTTGTTGCAGCTCATAGCGGGTGATGCCCAGTACGTTGCCGAACAGGATATGGCTCAGATGCTGTTCGGTATTGACGCGCGAGAACAGCACCAAGCCGACGGCGAACATGCCGGAAAACAGAATCCCCATCACCGTATCTTCTTTGATGCGGCAGCGTTCCTTCACATAGCCGGTCGCCAGCGCGCAAAACAGACCGGAGGCGAACGCGCCGATCGCCAGCGGGATGCCCGCCAGCCAGGCCAGCACCACGCCGGGCAGCACGGCGTGAGAAACGGCGTCGCCCATCAGCGACCAGCCTTTGAGCACCATAAAACAAGAGAGCACCGCACACACCATGCCGACCACGCCCGCCGCCAGCATGGCTTTAACCATGAACGGAAAGGAAAACGGTTCGACGAGCAGGGTTAACCATTCCATATTATTTCCTCATCATCACCAGACGGCGTTGGCGACGGGCTGCCAGTAATCCGTGCCGGGGCGCGAAGACAAACGCCAGCAGAAACATCAGCGTCTGTAGTGAAACGATGACGCCGCCGGTAGCGCCGTTGAGGAAGAAACTCAGCCACGCGCCCACCGCGCTGGTCATAGCGCCAAGCGCGATGGCAATCAGCACCAACCGTGGGAAGCGGTCGGTCAGCAACCAGGCGGTGGCGCCCGGCGTAATCACCATGGCAATCACCAAAATAGCACCTACCGTTTGCAGCGCGGCCACAGTGCAGGCGCTCAGCAGGGTGAAGAAGATGATTTTTAACCGCAGCGGCGACAAGCCGATGGTTCTGGCGTGGATTTCGTCAAAAAAGGTGACGAACAAGTCTTTCCAGATAACGCACAGTACGATGAGTGAAATGCCGATAATCAGCGCCACCTGCACAATGTCTTCGTCTGCGATGCCGAGAATATTACCGAAAATGATCGATTGTACGTTCACCGCGGTCGGGTTCAGCGAAATGATCAACAACCCGGCGGCAAAAAACGTAGAGAAAATAAACCCGATCACCGCATCTTCGCGGATGCGGGTCACCTGCCGGATGAAGGTCATGGCGAGCGCCGCCAGCATACCGGCGAAAAACGCGCCGGCGGCGTAGGGCAGGCCCAGAGCATAAGCCCCGGCCACGCCCGGCACCACTGAATGCGACAGCGCGTCGCCCATCAGCGACCACCCTTTCAGCATCAGATAGGCGGACAAAAAGGCGCAGGTGCCGCCGACCAGGCTACTTATCAGGATGGCTTTGACCATGTATTCATACTGGAAAGGCACCAGCAGGGCATCAATCATGACGCGTATCCTCATCACCCGCCGATGCGCGGTGGGGCGGCGTCAGGTTGCCCTTGCCGTAAAAGACCGCCGGGCGTTCATCGTCCGTCAGGACCGTCAGCTCGCGCGCATCGGCATCCTGATGCAGTTGTTGCCCGGACAGCCGCAGGTAACGCAGTACGCCGCCGAAGGTTTTTTCCAGATTAGGGTGGGTGAAGGTGCTTTCCGTCGGGCCGACCGCCAGCACGGTGCGGTTGATCAGCACCACCTGATCGCAGAATTCAGGCACGCTGCCGAGGTTATGGGTGGAGACCAGAATCAGGTGACCTTCTTCGCGCAGTGTTTTCAGCAATTTGATAATCGCGTTTTCCGTCTGCACATCGACCCCGGTGAACGGCTCGTCCAGCAGGATGATTTGCGCCTGCTGCGCCAGCGCACGTGCCAGAAACACCCGCTTCTTTTGCCCGCCGGACAGCTCGCCTATCTGGCGTTGATGCAGTTCCGCCATGCCGACGCGCTCCAGCGCCAGCGCCACCTGTTTTTTGTCTTCCGCCGACGGAATGCGAAACATCGACATCTTGCCGTAGCGCCCCATCATCACCACATCTTCAACCAGCACCGGGAAGTTCCAATCGACTTCCTCGGTCTGCGGGACATAGGCGATAAGATTGCTTTTCAGCGCTTGCCGGACGGGCAGGCCGTTGAGCGACACGCTGCCGGTAGAGGGGCGCACGATGCCCATAATGCTTTTAAACAACGTTGATTTCCCGCTGCCGTTTACCCCGACCAGCGCACAGATGGTGCCGCCGTGGAGATGAAAACTGGCGTTATGGATGGCGGTGTGGCCGTTGTTGTAGGTGACCGTGATGTCCTGCACGGTCAGTTGTGCGTCTTCTGCGTGCCGGGTCATTGGTTAAAGCCTTTTGCAATGGTGTCTACGGTGGTGTTTAACAGGGAAATATAGTCGGGAACCGGGCCGTCTTTGGTTGACAGCGAATCCACATACAGCACGCCGCCATAGCGCGCGCCGGTTTCTTTGCCTATCTGGCGCGCCGGTTTATCCGATACGGTACTTTCGCTGAACACGACCGGAATCTGGTGCCGGCGCACGGCGTCAATCACATGACGCACCTGCTGCGGCGTGCCTTGCTCGTCGGCGTTGATCGGCCACAGGTACAGTTCTTTCAGGCCATAGTCGCGCGCCAGATAGCTGAAGGCGCCTTCGCTGGTGACCAGCCAGCGGTGTTCGGCCGGGATATTATTCAGCCGTGCGCGCAGCGGTTGATCCAGCGCCATAATCTGCGCGGCGTAATTTTTGGCGTTACGGTTATAGGTTTCCGCGTTGTCCGGGTCGTATTTCACCAGCGCCGCCCGGATATTCTCTATATAAATTAAAGCGTTGTTTGGTGACATCCAGGCGTGGGGATTCGGGTTGCCGTTGTAAGGGCCTTCGTTGATCGCGATGGGTGTGACGCCTTCGCTGACCACCACGGAAGGTACGCCCTGAATGTTTTCAAAGAACCGGCCGAACCAGCGCTCCAGATTGAGGCCATTCCACAAAATCAGGTTTGCCGACTGCGTTTTGGCGATATCCCGTGGCGTGGGTTGGTAATCGTGGATTTCCGCACCCGGCTTGGTGATTGATTCCACGGTGGCGGCATCGCCGGCAACATGTTGGGCGATGTCCTGAATAATGGTAAAGGTGGTCACCACCTTGAGTTTTGCCGTCGCCGGTAGCGAAAAAGCGAACAGTGACGCCAGCAGGGCGGCGAACAGCGCAGCGCCTGAAAAAGACAAAGGGAAGGATAATCGCGTTTTGCGCATTGTTTTCAAAGAACCCTGAAAGGCCGTAAACATAACACTCTCCCAACAATGATAATGATAACCATTTTCATTTGAATCTAGGGCTATGTTAACAGACTACATTTAACACCTCAATAACACCACGACGTAAATTGTTTTAGGTGAAAATGGTTTTAACATCATGTGTTTCCTGATAACCAATGCCGGTGGCATAAACGTCCAAGCCGGTTCAGACGGGCGCTGATGATCTCTCTTAGCCTTTAGCCGCGGTGTGCGTTGATGTGCATTCCATTCGATGGACGCTGGTGTGCGATAAAGACGGCTATTAATTCGAGCAGGGTAAAGCCAGGCGGCGGGAAGAGGGTAAGGACGTTTTGAGTCTATCGTCCTGCATGACTACACCGTGCCGCCGTTACATACGGCGGCACGGTGTTTCTCAGCGAGGGGATGTCGTCAATCCGCTAACCGGTCGGTTTGAGGGCCGATCAGGGCAGGCGACAGGACGCGCACTACAACGCATTCTTCAGAATGGCGGTCACAACTTCCGGGGGATAAGTGTCGGCAATGCCGAAGAGGCGGACGTTGCCCTGAACGTTGTCGACGATGGCCGGCAGATCGGCTGCGGTTATTTTTAACTGCGGCAGACGAGTCGGTGTACCGATGGTGTTAAACCAGTTTTCCAGTGCGGCAATACCTTGCTCGCCGGTATCCACGCCAAAAATATTGGCGGCAAATCGTTCGAACTGCGCCCGGTTGCGCTCGAGATACCATTTCATCCAGGCCGGCACCACCACCGACAGCCCGGCGCCATGCGGCACGTTGAACAGGGCGGAAAGCGAGTGTTCGATGGCGTGGTTGGGATAGCTGAATCCTGCGGTGCCGGAGAACGTCAGGCCATTCAGCGCCAGTGTGGCGGCCCAGGCGAATTGTGCGCGGGCGTTGTAGTCCGCCGGGTCGGCAAGCAGGGCTTCCGTGGTTTCGACAACCGTGTTGATCAGCGACTCCACCAGCCGTGATTGCAGGTTAGGATGGACGGTGGCGGTAAAATACACTTCGATCAGGTGGGCGATGACATCCGACGCGGAATACACCAGATAGTCCCGAGGTACGCCCTGCATCAGCAGCGGGTTGACGATCGACACTTTCGGGAATAAGACGCCTGAATGAATAAAGAATTTTTCCTGCGTCTCGTCATTCGTCACCACGGCGCCCGGGTTCATTTCACTGCCGGTTGCCGCCAGCGTCAGAATCGAGAACACCGGCAATGCAGACTCGACCGGTGCTTTCCCGGTAAACAGATCCCAGACATCACCCGGATAGCACACGCCGGCGGCAATCGCCTTCACGCTGTCGAGCACCGAGCCGCCGCCGACGCTCAGGATCGCGTCGACCTGATGTGTTTTCGCCAGTTCAATACCTTCGCGGACTTTCGAGAGCTGTGGGTTGCTCACGATGCCGCCGCATTCGACCAGCGCGATACCCTGCTCGTTGAGACGCTGACTGACGATATCGAAAAGACCGTCGCGTTTGATGCGTTCACTGCCGTAACAGAGCAGCACGTTTTTAATACCATGATCGGCCAGATGCTGGCCAATCGACTGTTCTTTGTCGACGCCGAATTCGATTTTGGTCGGATTAAAGAAAGTGAAGTTTTCCATATAACATCCTTTGACGTTGTCAGGATGCTCGCTTGACCGCCGGACACAGGCAATGGGGTGAGCAGGCTGACGCAATATACAGCGGAACGGCGCGCAATACGGTTGAGGGGTGACCGGTATAACGCCGATGCTGACCGTTTAATGTTCTTGCGGAATGCATTTTTGGTGATCTCGGCGGGTTATCGATAGACAAATACTCCGCATTTATTGCCTGATTCTCCAGGTGTTGGGTTTGCCGGTTGGCGTTGTCGTATTGCAAGGTTATGCTGCGAAAAAACGTGGTCAGGGACGTGGTATGCCGAATCAGCAACAACAGATAAAACGACAACACGCCGATGCAATCAGCCTGGCGTGTGAAGCGATGGGCGAGATTATCGCACGGTGGACCACTCGACAATCGGACTGCGCCACCCCGATTCCGAACCTCACGTTCTATCGCCGTGAGACGCCGATGCCGCCGGTCACTTGCCTGATCGAGCCCAGTATTGTGCTGGTGGTGCAGGGTGAAAAACAGATGGTGGTAGGGGGGGAAGCGTATTCTTACAACCCGCAACGCTTTCTGGTCACCTCGCTGGATCTACCGGCGAGTTCGCAAGTGAACGTCGCCAGCCCGGAAAAACCCTGTCTGGGGCTGACCATGAAATTTGACCTTCGCATCATGGCGGAGCTGATCGCCCAAGGCCAATTGCCCTTGCCGGCTACGCGGGTCAATGACCGGGGGATAGGTATCGGCACGGTGACGCCGTTGCTGATCGAACCCTTCAGGCGGATGCTGAGTCTGCTGGATGAACCGGATTCGATCCCGGTGCTTGCGCCGCTTATCGAGCGGGAAATCCACTATCGGTTGTTGATGAGCGATCAGGCGGCGCGGTTGTGGCAAATTGCGTCGGTGGGCAGTCAAGGGCAGCGGGTGGCCAGAGCCATTGACTGGTTGAAAATGAATTACACCGCCACATTGCGGATCGATGATCTCGCCGCCCATGCGCAGATGAGCACGTCGAGCCTGCACCATCACTTTCGGCAATTGACGGCCATGAGCCCTTTGCAATATCAGAAGTGGTTACGGTTGAATGAGGCCCGGCGGCTGATGCTCAATGAGAATTTTGACGCCGCCAGCGCAGCCTTCGACGTCGGCTATGAGAGCCCATCACAATTCAGCCGGGAATACGCCCGTTTTTTCGGTGCGCCGCCAAAGCGCGACATCGAAAGCTTGCGGCGCAAAGCGGACCCTGATGGCGAGGGGATGCCTACTCACTGAACCCGGTCGTTCAACGAGGGATCGTTTCCTTTTCCGCAGCATCGGCGCTATTGTTTCCGGCATTCGATGTTTGTTTCAGGAATCACGATGATGAATGAGTCGTTCACTATCGGCGAAGAGCATGTGCGATTCGCTACCCCTGATGTCGTTTTACCGCTGGGATACCGCACTATTGCGCATCGGTTTTTTCACCATGCCATCCCGTCGCCTTATGAGGTGGAGGGGGCGATTGCCGCCATTGAAGATGTGTTGCAGGCAACGCCGGCACTACGCCAGGTGGCGCAACAGGCCTCGTGCGCCGATCAGTATCTTAACCAGATAGCCCACATCGTGGGCAGCCACGATCGTCTGACCCAACAGCAGATCGAGGAGGTGTTCAACCGGGTTGCGGATGTGATTTCCGGCAGCCCCAAACGCGCCGGTGAATTTCCGGATGACGTCGGGTTCGTCAGCTATCTGGTCATCATGCGCGAGCTATCACACCATCTTAATATCCGGCAGATAACGCTGGCATAGTGCGTGGCTCGCTCGGTAGAGGCGCTGTATCCGCAGCCAATCAGCAACGCCCATTACCCGCCAACAGGACGCGCCCAGCCCCAAAATGTGGTCGAGAGGCCAATCAGCGTCGTCATCAGCGAAAAATAGAAAACGTTCGCCCCGGCGTTTCGACGCCATTCAGGAAGCGGATTTGTACATTTGATGTGGCGGAGCAGACTGCCGCAAGCAAGGCAAAGAGCCTTCCCAGCGCGGCGTCGTCAATAATATCGCGGCCATGAGAACGGTAAATAACGGTACGGCGTAACTGATGGCCGTGGTGTCTCCGCTTGGCGTGTTGGTCGGGCTCGCGCGTCTGTCGCCGTGGCGCGGATTACGCTGGGCCGCCACCGCGTGGGTCTACACGCGTGGTATTCCGTTAATGATGGTGGTGTTTTGGACGTACATTCTCCGATGATGTTCCTTTATATGGCGACGCGATCATCATCGGAATATGAGTCATACTGACTTCTTTGTAAGTTTAGCAAGGTATAGTATTCACCACGTTTTGCTTCCAGCTCTGCTGAAGTGCCGCTTTCAATAATTTCACCTTGCTTAAGCACAACGATGCGTGTCGAGTTTTTGATGGCACTCAGGCGATGAGTAATCATTACAGAGGTTCTCCCCTGAACCAGTTCCGAAAAGCGGGAAAATAGTTCAGTTTCAACTCTCGGGTCCATCGCACTTGTCGGTTCATCAAGAATGATTAATTCACCATCGGAAAATAAAGCGCGTGCCAGAGCAAGGCGTTGCCACTGTCCACCTGAAAGCTCAGTTCCTGAATATTCTTTGCCAATGAAATTGTCGGCCTCATGAGGGAATTCAAGAGGAAACTGCGCCTGTTGACAAGCAAGTAAAAAGCGCTGTTGCTCAAATTCACTCATATTTGTTTTAAATGTGACATTATCCTGAACTGTCATATTGTAATGACCAAAATCCTGGAAAATTGCACTGATTCGACGATGCCATGTGATGATATCAATACTGGCAACATCTATTTCATTCCAGGTAATACGACCTGATGTCGGCTGATACAGACGGCATAGTAATTTTACAAGCGTCGATTTACCTGCACCATTTTCTCCGACAATAGAAAGATGGTCACCCGCATGGATTACCAGATTGATGTTACTGAGCACAGGGTGTCCATCCTGATAGGAAAAGGAAACATTTTCGAATCTGATTTCGTTAAGCGTTGGGATCTTAGTGAGCGAGTAATGTTTCTCTTGCGCCAGACTCTCAAGATCCCGAAGCCGTGAAAAAAAGCTAAAACAGACACCAACATTGGCAAACGAATAAACCATCCACTGGCAAGAAAGACCAAAGTAGGAAATTGACTGTATTGTGCCCAACAGCCCACCAACGGAAATTTTTCCTGCTTGAATATAATCAACAAACCAGTACATGACGCCTAAAGCGCAAACCAGGTATAAAAGATTCCATGGCTGAGGTCTTAGCAGTTGTTTACGTCTAACCTGATTAAGCTCATTTTCCAGCTCATTAAAAGCCTGAGAATGCTTAGTGAAAAAGAATGATGCAGAACGAAAGATCCGGATTTCTTTGGCAAGTTTTACATCGAGTAAAACAGAAAGATAATATCTTATAAGGCGTGCCGCTGTTCCTTTTCCAAGCAGGGCGCGAAAAATATCGATTTGCGAAAGGGCTACGGTAAATGTGACGGGAATCAGGGGAAGAAGAAATGCTAATGGTAACCACCAGACGACTGAAGCCAGCACAAGAGAAAGTGACAAAAGTGTCAGTAAACCGCGGAATATATCAACAAGATTAACAAGAAGATTAAGAGGGCGATGTGCAGCTTCTCTGGAAAGGACTTCCAGATTATCGTGGATATCAGGTTTCTCAATGATTTTAAGGTCTTCAATACGGCAGGCGGCCTCCATTACCATCTGCTGCGTAAGATAGGTAGCAGACTGATTTAGAATGCTTTGTAGTGTGCTTATTATGGGCGCGAGAACGCCGGGGAAAACAAACGTTAAAGCCCAGCATATCGCGACTGTTAATAGTTCTGAATGATCTGAACTACTGACAATATTTCCTAGCCTGATACTTGCCATGACACTTAGGGTAGGCAGCAAGCCCTGGATAGCAATCAGGATAATGAATAGTGCTGATAACCGTGGTGATTTCCTGAATAACAATGAAAGTGAATAAGTCACCAGAGCCAGCTTTTGTCGTATCTTCTGCATCAGTAAAGCCCCATGGTCAGACTTTTCCCTTCGGGAAAAATAACGAATTCATCAAAATGTTGAGGAGTGTGCAGAATTAACTCCATTGCATCGTGCGCTTCTGTTTTGTAGTGAGAGGATATCATCTTTACTTTATATGTCTGGTTGTCTAATCTCTCGCACGCGTGGTTTACCGTGTTTACGGTTAATGAGCGCCCATCTGGCGTAGCAATAAAGGCCATTTTTACCGAAAATAAGCCGTACGTGGTGATCTTGACGATCTTACTTAATCTACGTGCAACAATTTGACACAACGAAGGATAATGGAGCCATGAAGTACGAGTTGCATGAAAGTTATGGCAGATAATAATGATGGATTCAAAGCCAAGTCTTACAGCAATTTCAATTTTCTCTGCCATACTCACTTCGCGTTGCTCTGGTGTTGCACTTGCCATGCACAACATGTTTCTAAAATCAAAATTCAGTAATTCGAGTAGCAAATTTTTTTCAGGCAGAGAGACGGCGCGAATACTGCTAATGTAATCTTTATGCTGTGTTGTTGATAAAGGTAGATCAATCCCGGCAATGCACGCTTTTTCTGGCAGAGTGTGAAGGAATGTTGCAAATTCCATTGACCGCATCCACCAGTAAGAGGATGACTTCAAATAGGACATTTCTCCTTGCTTTGTTTTTCTGAATTTTCTTAAAGCAAAGACGATTAGGTCAATTGTTGGGCATTCGACGAGGATAAGTCCAAGAGTATTAGTCAGCTCCTTATTTATAAAATCATTCCGGAAAAGCCATGACTCATCTGATCCATGACTATTTTGGCCGATAAAATAAATATGCTGTTTATGCTGGATTGTATACAACATTCATACTCCTGGATATAAGGTAATGTTGTCTCTGAAGATACTGCTCATCACGAGAAAAGTATTTGTCAATTTGTTCAAGAGGCGTAGTTGGAAAGAAGTCAGTGAACTCATTAAAGTTACCATCAAATAGACTGCGCGAGTTAATGGCAATATGAAAAATAGGAATGTCATATTTTATGAGGCATGATTTCTCATATGAAATTAGCTCTGAAAATCTAGGGTGGGCTCCCGGATAGCGGAGATAGTCATCTATCAATGTGGATAATTTTCCTTCAATATTCATACTGATGTCAGGGTGTATGATTTTATTTATTACAAGAAGATAATATGCTGTGGTTCGAATCAAATAACGAGGTTTTATGTGAACCTGATTTTTCAGGTATCCAATAATTTTAGAGTGATATTTTTTAAGCTTAATAAAAGTATCAGTATAGCCATTAATAACATCTGAGATGTGGTTCTGGGCGATTACAGGGATTCCTTGATGATGTGGGAAATTTTGTGTTTTTCTGGGAAAACCGCGCTCATAGCGAACCTGTATATTTTCTGTGGCATCATGAATGGCATATGGATAGGTAAAAGACTGAAATATATTGGTTACGGCGGTGAGTGCAGATGTATGCCCTAATCCATTTTTGACTACATCCGGACTCTGGAGTAAACCCGTTTGGTATACAGAGCGCTCAAACTCCTGACTATCATCAAAGAAGTATTGAAAACTGGTTTCAGGATCAATGAGGAAAACATTATCGTAATCGACAATGAAATTATCAAAATGGCAGTCATTAATATTCAGAAGATCAACCAATGCAAGAATGTTACCATATCTTAGGTAAACCTTTTCTGCATCAGTCGTGGAGTTTAACTCTCTATTTTCAATGAACTCTTGCCATAGATGCGTTCCCATGCTTAGTGTTATAGGGCAGATGTTTTTAAGGCCAATAATACCACATATGGTATTAAGGGTATCTTCAATGCCAGAATCACGTGGCTTATAAATGAGCTTGAAATCTCCCAGATTTAATATGATGGGTTGTTGTCCATCATTATGACGATCACCTGCGGCTATAGTTATTTTTCCTATGGTTGATAATGGTGGGCAAGAAAAATTTCTGATAAGTACATCATGCTCCGAGAGCAACCTTTTTAAAAATTTTTCAATGTTGCTAATCGTACTATTGCAGATATTTAATGCCAAAGTACTAATGAATTTATTGTTATTTCTTATGTTTTTACTCCATGTGTCCTCATTGTCTTTAAAATATGAAATATATCTATCAGCATGTGAGCATGGTTGTTTTCTAAGCCATGTATCAAACCTGACAACAAAATCAGGAAGATGAATTTGATCAAGAGAGTGCGAGAGGTAAAGCGTTAGATCCGTAAAATCCAGATTAGGCATACCATAAGCAGTAATAATTTCCTTTACTTTTTTATTAAAATCAATGAGATAATGGAAATAAAGATAAGCCCGATACGGTTCTGAGAATTTATAGCGCATATACCTTATCCTTATATCCAGAAAGGGGCAGCCATCGGCCACCCCTTTTTATCAGTTAAAGAAAGAAGTCTTCTGAAACCTCATGAAGCTCTTGGGTGAGGACATCCTCTGACGAGATGCCTAAACCACCACCGCAGTCACAAGTACCGCTGGCACAGTCAACACCACTGTTAGCCATGTAACCACGAATATCAGAGATCTTGCTCGGTGCTACTTCTATAATGCGTTCCATTTGTTACCTCAGCCTTTGTTAATAAAACCGTAAATGGGAAAATGATTCCTACGAGAGGTACAACAGTTGCGTGCGAACGATTAAAAGCTAAAAGGAAACAAAACACCAAAATGTGATAATTATCTCATTGCGTATGTTTGAATTTGATTTTTTAATTAACAAGAGGTTCTAATTTATGTGGTTTTGTGTATGAGTATCTTATTTATTGATTTTTATATCTTTTGTTGGGTGTTAAAGTATTGCACGTTTTTTATGTATATTGTTTTATGTTTCATATGGTTTTTTTGCTTGTGGTTGTAACTGTAATATAAATATATAGGAATAATCTTTAAGGTAATGGTGTGGTGTTTTTTATATGTGTTTATATACCCAAAATAATTCGAGTTGCAGGAAGGCGGCAAGAGAGAGAATCCCGATGAGCTTACTCAGGTAAGTGATT